>JALYRN010000020.1 GCA_030855295.1 Myxococcota bacterium
GCGCTCGAGCGCGTCGCCACCGCACAGGTCTCGCAGGGTGCGCGCGTCGCCCGCCTCGCACACGCCGCGGAGGAGATCGCGCGCCTCCTCGTCGCCGACACGCAGCACGTCGAGCGGCGCGTCGAGCAGCGCGTCGTCCGCGCAGGCGACCAGATGCCGGCCGAGCTCGGCGAGCGGAGTGCGGCGCGTTCGCAAGCGGAGCGCATCGTAGCGTCGCCGGGCGCGAGGCGCGCACGCATTGCACGTGACCGCGCAGCTCCTGCGCCCCGGCAGCCAGGCCTCCGACCGCCCCGAGCCCCTCCGCAGATCACAGCGGCGGGAGGTGGCGGACGAGCTCGGCGTACACGAGCGGTTTGCTCAGCACCTTGAGCGACGACTCGTCCTGGATCAG
Source organism: Myxococcota bacterium (assembly GCA_030855295.1). Lineage (GTDB taxonomy): Bacteria > Myxococcota_A > Polyangia > Polyangiales > Sandaracinaceae > Sandaracinus. Next base: position 392 of record JALYRN010000020.1, read on the forward strand.
CGGCTCGATGACCTCGAAGTAGCTGGTCACGAGCACGACGCAGACCCTTGCCGACAGCATCCGCGCGTAGCGCGCCACCGCGAGCCCGTCGGCGTGGGGCAGCCGGTAGTCGACCACCAGCGCGTCCGGCATGCGCCCCTGCGACAGCCGTGAGATCGCCGCCGCGCCGTCGAGCACGACCTCCACGTCGTAGCCGTCCTCGCGCAGCATTCGCGCGAGCACCCGCGCCGCTTGCGCGTCGTCCTCGGCGATCAGCACGAAGGGCCGGGCTACCGTGTCCATCACGCGGCTCGTACTCACGGCGCGTGCCAACGGCGGCGCTGCTCAGGAGGGCTTCTTCTCCTTCGCGAGCCCGTACTCGTGGAGGCGGTACTGGATGGTGCGCACGCTCAGATCGAGCATCTCGGCGGCACGCGTCGTGGAGCCTCCGACGGCATCGAGGGTGGCGAGGATCGCGTGTCGCTCGATCTCCGCCATCGTCGCGCCGGGGATCTGCGCGCCGCCGCGCGCCGACGTCGCGAGCTGGATCGGCAGATCCGCGGCGTCGATCGAGTCGCTCTCGGCGAGGACGACCGCGCGCTCGATCGCGTTCTCGAGCTCGCGCACGTTGCCCGGCCACCGGTGCGCCGAGAGCTTCGCGAGCGCCGCGTCGGTGAAGCCGTGCAGCTCCTTCCCGTTCTCGTCCCTGAACTTCGCGAGGAAGTGCTCCGCGAGGATCAGGAGGTCGTTGCCGCGCGCGCGCAGCGGCGGCATCTCGACGTGGACGACGTTCAGGCGGTAGTAGAGGTCTTCGCGGAAGCGTCCCTCGCTCACCTCGACCGTGAGATCGCGGTTCGTCGCGGCGATCAGCCGCACGTCGACCTTCACCACGTCGTTGCCGCCGACGCGCTCGAACGCGCGCTCCTGCAGCACGCTCAGGAGCTTCACCTGGATCGACGGCGGGATCTCGCCGATCTCGTCGAGGAACAGCGTGCCACCGTTCGCCTGCTCGAAGCGGCCCATCCGCCGCTTGTCGGCGCCGGTGAACGAGCCTCGCTCGTGACCGAACAGCTCGCTCTCGAGCAAGCTCTCGGCGAGCGCGGCGCAGTGGAGCGTGACGAAGGGCTTGCTCGCGCGCGGGCTCTTCGCGTGGATCGCGCGCGCGATCTCGCCCTTGCCGGTGCCGCTCTCGCCCGTGAGCAGGACCGTCGCGCGCGCGGGCGCGACCTGGGTCACGACGCGGTAGACGCGCTGCATCGCGGGCGAGGTGCCGAGCAGGCCCTCGAGCCCCGAGTGATCCTGCTCGCGCAGCTGGCGCCGGAGCTGCTCGGTCTCGACCTTCAGATCGCGCCGCTCGAGCGCGCGATCGATCGCGACGGTGAGCTCGTCGAAGTCGACGGGCTTGACCAGGTAGTGGTCGGCCCCCGACTTCATCGCCTGCACCGCGGTCGCGACGTCGCCGAACGCCGTGACCACGATCACCGGCAGCGTCGGCATCGCCTTGCGGAGCTCGAGCAGCAGCTCGAACCCGTCCATCCGCGGCATCTTGAGATCGGTGACGACGATGTCGGGCGCGCGATCGTTCGCGACGGCGAGCGCGGCGGCGCCGTCCTCGGCCTCGTCGACCTCGAAGCCCTCGAGCCCGAGCAGCTTGCGGAGCCCGGATCGAGCGGTCGGCTCGTCATCGACGACCAGCACGCGAATCGGGGTCTTTTCGGCGCTCATACGGCCTCCTTCAGCGGCAGCGTGATGCGGAACAGGGTCCGACCGGGCTTGCTCTCGACGTCGATCGTGCCGCGGTGATCGGTGACGACGCGGTGCACGATCGCCAGGCCCAGACCGGTCCCGTGCGCCTTGGTCGAGTAGAACGCGTCGAAGATCGGCGCGTCGGGGTTCGGCAGCCCGGGCCCGTCGTCCTCGACCTCGAGGACGGCGTGCCGCGGCGTGCGGCGCAGCCGCAGCGTCACGGTGCCGCCGCCGGCCGGAGCGACCGCGTCGATCGCGTTGCGCGACAGGTTCAGCACCGCCTGCTCGATCTTGCCCGCGTCGACGTCGACGAGCAGCTCCGAGCCGCCCCAGTCGGTCACGATCGTCGCGCCCGCCGCGTCGGCGTCGGCCTTCGCGATCCCGGCGACGCGCTCGGCGATCGAGCGCAGCGGGACCAACCGCAGATCGGGCGCCGAAGGGCGTGCGAACACGAGGAAGTCTTTCACGAGCGCGGAGAGCCTGCGGATCTCGTCGCCGACGAGCTTCACCGCGTCGAGCGTGTCCGCGCCCTCCCCCTTCTTCGCGAGCGCGCGCTCGAGGTACGTCACGTGGAGCAGCGCGCCGTTCAGCGGATTGCGGATCTCGTGCGCGAGCCCCGCCGCGAGCGTGCCGACCGCGGCGAGCTTCTCGCTCTGCATCGTGCGCTCCTCGCGGGCGCGCTCGTCGGTGTCGTCGCGGCCGATCGCGAACGCGACCACCGCGTCGCCTGCGGCATCCGGCACGTACGTGAGGTGGAGCGAGGCGTGCCGGCGCTTGCCGGCGCGCGTGACGAGCTCGAGCTCCCACGGCCCGCCGATCCCCCGCTCGGTGAGCGCCGCGATCCGCGTCGCCGCGGCCTCGCGCGCGTCCTCTCCGAGCGCGACGTCGACGAAGCGCTCGGCCAGCACCTCGTCCCGCGCGCGGCCGGTCGTGCGCTCGGCCTCCTGGTTCCACAGCAGGATCCGGCCCTCGCGATCGAGACCGACCACGATCACGTTCGCGAGCTCGATCGCGCTCGCATAGCGATGCTCGCTGCGCGCGAGGGCGCGCGCGAGCTCTTGCTTCTCGAGCCGCTCGATGCGCTGCAGCCGCGCCTCCGAGTCCTCGCGGTAGGTCTCCAGCATGATCGCGAGCTCGAGATCGATGATTCGGTTCAGCGCCTCGCGCGTGCGACCTGCGTCGCTCGTGCGGTCCGCGTAGCGCTCGAGCGCGACGCGGATCAGCGCCATCGCGGTGAACATGTAGCGCTGCGGCAGGCCGATCCGGACGTGCATGCGGCCGATCTTCGCGCGCTCCTCGAAGTACGCCTCGTCGTGCGGCCCCGCGCAGAGCGTTCCCATCCAGCGCACGAGCGTGACCTTCAGCCGCTCGATCTGCGCCTCGTCACGAAAGACCGCGTGCGCGTCCTCGTGCTGGCGCACCTGCTCGTAGAACTCCTCCGCGATCTCGCGGAAGTGCGGCGCCGCGATCGGCGCGAGCTCGCGCAGCGCGCGCGCATCGTCGTCGGCGAAGCCGACGTACCGCTTCATCTCTTCGAAGAGCGTCTCGGGGCGCGAGGCAGCCATCGGGACGAGTTATGCCACGCGAACGCGTGACGAATTGAGCTCTCTCCGACGCGCAACATTTGCGTCTGCGCGCGCACGCCCTGCGGGCGCCGCCGGGACGCCGCGACGCGCCCTCTCCGCGAGCCCTGATCGCGCGACGATCGCCGGCCGACCGGAGCTGGAACGGCGGCTGCAGACGGCCTCCCCGCGAGAGGGAGAGCGCCATGCCCACCGTGCGAGAGCTGATGACCCCGAGCCCCCACACGATCGGCGCCGATCAGCCGATCGCAGAAGCGATGCGCCGCATGCGGCAGGCGCAGATCCGACACCTCCCGGTGCTCGAGGGCGCCCAGCTGGTCGGACTCCTCAGCGACCGCGACGTCCGTCTCGTCGAGGCGCTCGACGCGCTGCGAGGCGGAGGCGCGGAGCAGCGGATGCGCGTCTCGGACGCGATGAGCCCGGAGCCGTACGTCGTAGGCATCGACGACGATCTCGCGGGCATCGTCAGCACGATGGCGGAGCGCAAGCTCGGCTCGGCGATCGTCACCGACCAGCGCCGGGTCGTCGGCATCTTCACGACCACCGATGCGCTGCATCTGCTGATGCGTCACCTCGACGTCGCCGAGCTGCGTCGCGGCTTCTGAATCCCACGGAGGCGATGCGCCATGTCGAAGCTCCAGCACGTCCTCTGCGCGGTCGACTTCTCGCCGACGTCGATCGGCGCGCTCGACTACGCGACGCTGCTCGCGCGAAAGGACGACGCTGCGCTCCACGTCGTGCACGTGTGCCCGCTGCTGATCGCCCCCTACTCCGAGGGCGGCGCGCTGGTGCCGGGGCACGTCGAGGCGCAGATCCAAGCGAGCGCCGAGCGCTCGCTGCGCGAGGTGCTCGAGGCGCATCGCGATGCCGCCGTCGTGGCCGAGTCACACGTCGCCGTCGGAGCGCCGGCCGACGCGATCGTGCGCGACTGCGAGCACCTCTGCTGCGACCTCGTCGTGGTCGGCACGACGGGCAAGACGGGGCTGACGCGCCTGCTGATCGGGAGCGTCGCCGAGCGCGTGCTGCGCACGAGCCCGGTCGATGTGCTCGCGGTGCCGACCGCCGTGGCGCACGCGCCGGCGAAGCGCATTCGCTCGATCGTCGTGGCCGTCGATTTCTCGGCGCCCGCCGAGGTCGCGTTCCTCTCGGCGCTCGCGCTCGCGCGGAAGCACGACGCGACGCTGCACGTCGTGCACGCCTGGGAGCCGGCCGCGTACTCCGTGCAGGGCTCGGAGCTCGCGCTGAGCTACGACCGAGAGATCGCGCGTGATCTCGAGGCGCTCGTGCACCGGCATCCGGTGGCCGGCATCACCGTGTCGCGCCACGTCCGCCGCGGCGTCCCGTACGTCGAGATCGCCGCGCTGGCTGGCGAGCTGGGCGCCGATCTCGTCGTCGTCGGCACGACCGGCCGGACCGGCCTCGAGCACTTCCTGCTGGGGAGCGTCGCCGAGCGCGTGGTGCGCGCGAGCTCGGTCCCGGTGCTCACCGTCCGCCGCCGCGAGGGCGCTCGAGCGCCCTGCTGATCGCTTCTCGGGACCGCAGAGGGAACACGACAATGCACATGCTCATCGACGGAACGGCGATCGCGCGGATGCGCAAGGACGCGGGCGCGATGCCGATGCTCGACGCGGAGCGCGAGGCCGAGCTCGTCCGCAGGATCCAGCAGGACGACGACGCCGCCGCGATGCGCGAGCTCCTCGCCGCGCACTTCCGGCTCGTGATCTCGCACGCGTCGCGATACGTGCGCGCCGGGATCTCGGACGCGGAGCTGGTCGCCGAGGGCAACGTCGGCCTGGTCGAGGCGGCGCGACGCTTCGACTCGTCGAAGGGCGCGCGCTTCTCCACGTACGCAACGCTGTGGATCCGCGCGCGCATCGGACGCTTCGTGCTCGGCAACCGGCGCATCGTGTCGGCGCCCTCGACGCGGAACGCGCGCAAGCTCTTCGGGAGCATGAGGAGCGCCGAGCGCCTGCTCGAGCAGCGCACGGGAGAGCGTCCGACGCGCGCGGCGCTCGCCGCTGCGACCGGCACGTCCGAGGAGGATGTCGCGATGGTCGAGGCCGCGATCTCGGGGCGTGATCTTCCGATCGATCCGCTGGACGACGGCAGCGGCTTCGACGTCGCCGACGAGGAGTCGCCGGAGGCCCTCGTCTCGGCGCGCGAGGAGTCCGAGAGCCGCGCGCGCCAGGTCGCGGAGGCGCTCGGCGTGCTCGACCGCCGCGAGCGCGAGATCCTCCAGCGCAGGCTGCTCGACGACGGCGACGGCGAGACGCTGGCGTCGATCGGCCGGGTGCTCGGGCTCTCGCGCGAGCGCGTGCGTCAGATCGAGGCGGGCGCGAAGCGGAAGCTCCACGCAGCGCTGATCCGCACCGCCGCCTGAGAGAGGAGCTCCGATGCCCGCGATCCACCGGATCCTGTGTCCCGTCGACTTCTCGCCGACGTCCGCCCGCGCCGCCGACTACGCTCCGTCTCGCGCGGCAGCTCGGCGCGTGCGCGCGGTGGGCACCCTCGGCGCGGACCTGATCATCATGGGAACGCACGGCCGAACAGGCCTGCCGCACGTCGTCCTCGGAAGCGTCGCGGAGCGCGTCGTGCGGACGTCGCCGGTGCCGGTCCTCACTGTGCCCCCGGCGCGATGAAGGGCGGGAGGAGCCGCTGATGGCGATGCGCGCGAGGAACGATCGAGCGCCCGGCGCAGGCGCCGAGCACACCGACGTCGTAGCCCGCCTCGGCGAGGCCCACGACCGCATTCGCGAGGCGCTCGCGGTCGCGACGGCGCTCGCGGAAGACCTGATCGCGGACGACGTGCGCTCGGAGATCGGGGCGGCCTCCCGCGCCGACGCGGCGCGTCGCGCGCTGCACTGCTTGATGATCGACATGGCGCTGCACGAGGCCGACGAGGACGCCTCGATCGGACCACGCCTCGCGGACGCCGCCCGCTCGCTCGACGGCGTGATCGAGCGCGTCGAGGAGCACGATCGCATCGACGCGCTGGTCGCCGAGCTCGCGGAGGACTGGCGCGACATCGCGTGCGGCAGGGCGCTCGACGCGTCGCGACACCGAGCCCGCGTCGCGCGGCTGCGCAGCATGCTCGAGGTGCACCTCGCGGGCGAAGAGCGCCACGTGTTCCCGCGCGTCGCGGCCCTGCCGGAGCGCGAGCGGCTCGAGATCATCCGCGAGATGGACGAGCGTCGCGACCCGCCCTGAGCGCCCCCTCCGCGCGCTCGCGAACGCCCGCGAGCATCCGCTGGTCCATCACGGTGCCGATCGGCTCGACGAGCGTCGGTCCCATCGAGATCCGCGTGGCGAGATCGTCGCCGTACGAGATGCGGTAGCGCGACACGAAGCGCGAGCGCTCGTCGCCGAGCGGCGTGATCGCGAAGAGCCAGCTCGCCGCGAGGTGCTCGCGCGGGAGCGGCTCGCCGCTCGGGATCATCCTCTGGGTGCCCGCCTCGACGCGGACCCCGACGACGAAGCCGCGCCCCGGCTCGACCCACTGCACCGGGAGCGGGGGCATCTTCGGATGCAGCCGCAGTCCGTCGCCGACCCGGAGCTCCTGCCACTCGGGATGGATGCGCTCGGCGTTGTGCACGTGGCATCCGACGAGGTTCTCGAGCGCCTCGTAGCTATAGAAACCCGCGCGTTCGACGCCGATCTGGACGACCCATGGCCAGACCGCCGAGGCCGGCGCGGTGATCTCGATCGCGTGGTGCCACCCCCAGCGAGGCTCCGGCACGAGCTCGTCGCCGGGCCACGCGCGCGCGGCCTCCTCGTCGGTCGCGCCCCAGATCGAGCGCTGGTGACGAAGCCCCGGCGTGACGAGCGCCGAGAGCATCCAGAGCGCGCCGTCGACGCCTTCGGCGACGTCGGCGAGCGTCGTGTGGTCCTCGCTCATGAGGCGTCAGCTATGCGCGGCGTGCGCGCACGCAAGCGCGGTCCCAGCCAGAGCACGAGGATCGCGACGACGACCAGCGCGGCCCCGGCGACCTCGGCGCCGGACGGCCACGCGCCGTCCAGCAACACCGCGAGCGCGACCGTCGCGACGACTCCGGCGAGCACGCTCGAGGCGCGGTTCACCGGGACGCTGAAGCTGTTCTCGCGCGCGTCGAGCAGCACGAGCGCGCCGAAGATGCCGGTCGCCTGCGAGAAGATGCCGATCGCGATCGCCCACCCGAGCACGGGCCCGGAGAGCACGTCGCGCGCACCCTGCGTCAGCGCGACGCCGCTCTGCCCCGGAGCGAGCAGCGCCAGCGCCGCGAGCGCGCACATCGCGAGCGGCGTCGCGACCAGCTGCTCCTCGACGAAGAAGCGGAGGTTCGCGTCGCGATCGCGCTTCGCGGCGCCGCTCATCAGCCGCAGGCGCCCGAAGTACGCCGCGAGATAGATGCCGGCATCGAGCGCGGCCGCCCCTGCGACCGCGAGCTCGGCGCCGGAGGGCGCGACCGCGGCAGCGACCGCGCCGAGCGAGATCGCCAGCGCCACCCACGAGTACCAGCGCACGCGACGTCGCGATGCGGCGTCGACGAGCGGCGCCAGCACCAGCACGCCCCCGCGCATCAGGAGCATCATCGTCACGATGCTCGTGCCGTCGAACGTGTACGCGAGCGTCGTCGTGATCACGATCAGCGCGGTGCACGCGCCGGAGATCCAGGTCGCGAGCCCGGGCATCGGCACCGAGGCGCCGAGCACGCGCGCGCGGTGAGCGCGGCGCCACAGCCCCGACATCCCGAGGAACGTGAGCATCCCGAGCGCCGACACGCCCGTCGTCACCGGCAGGAGCGCGAGACCGTCGACGCTCGCCGCGCCTGGCATCGAGCCGCTCGAGATCGCCTTCGTCAGCAGCGCGTACGGCACGTAGGCCAGGAAGTACCCCAGCGCGAGCACCCAGATGCTTCCGCTCGCGCGCTCGATCGCCGAGGTCGGGCGCGCGTCGCTCACGCGATCAGCTTCCGCGCGACGGCGGCGGCACGCAGCTCGGGCCGGAACGTCGGGTGCGCGAGCGCGATCAACATCTCGGCGCGCTGCCGTAGCGATCGCCCACGGAGGTTCGCGATCCCGTGCTCGGTCACGACCCACTGCACGTGCCCGCGGGTGGTCACGACGCCCGCTCCGGGCTCGAGCCGCGGCACGATCCGCGAGATCGTCCCACCCTTCGCGGTCGACGGCAGCGCGATGAACGCCTTGCCGCCGGGGCTCTGCACGGCGCCGCGCACGAAGTCCATCTGGCCGCCGATGCCGCTCCAGATCCGCTCGCCGATCGAGTCGGCGCACACCTGCCCGGTCAGATCGATCGCGATCGCCGAGTTGATCGCCATCATCGCGTGCTGCGCGGCGATCTCCGTTGCGTCGTTGACGACGTCGCTGGGGTGCAGCTCGACCGACGGATTCTCGTCGCAGTACTCGTAGAGCGCCTGCGTGCCCATCGCGAACGACGCGATCACTCGATGTCCGAAGCGCGTCTTCCGGGCGCCGCTGATGGCGCCGCTCCGCACGAGCGCGACCACACCGTCGCTGAACATCTCGGTGTGGATGCCGAGATCGCTGCGCCCTCGCAGCGACGACAGCACCGCGTCGGGGATCGCGCCGATCCCCACCTGCAGCGTGGCGCCATCGGGGATCTCGTCGGCGACGAGCTGCCCGATCGCGCGCTCGAACGCCCCCGGCGGAGGCTCGCGGTGCTCGGGCAGCGCCCGATCGACCTCGACCGCCACGGCGATCCGATCGACGTGGATCGCGTGTGACCGTGCGTGCGCGGGACGCGCGGGTTGATCTCCGCGATCACGATTCGTGCGTGGTCGACCGCGCTGCGCGCGGCGGCGACCGACACGCCGAGGCTGCAGTAGCCGTGTCGGTTCGGCGGCGAGACCTGCACCAGCGCGACGTCGAGCGGCAAGGTGCCGTCGCGGAAGAGCGACGGCACTTCGGAGAGGAACACCGGCGTGAAGTCGGCGCGCCCCTCCTGCACCGCCGTGCGGACGTTCGCTCCGACGAAGAGCGCGTTGTGACGCACGTGCCCCGCGAGCTCGGGGGCGACGTAGGGGGCCGCAACGTTCGTGTGCAGGTGCACGAGCTCGACGTCGTGGAGCGAGCGCGCGCGCTCGGTGAGCGCATCGAGCAGCGAGGACGGCGCCATCGCCGCCTCGTGCACGTAGACGCGGTGCCCGCTCGCGATCGAGGAGACCGCGTGCTCCGCGCTCGCGGCGAGACGCATCCCGACTCCCATGCGTCCGCTCCAGGGCTCGCTCAATCCGGCTTCTGAGGCACGTGGATCCCGTGCATCGCGTCGGTGCGCGCGAAGAGGATCCGCGCGTGCGACGCGAGCTGCGGGTCGGTCTCCCGATCGAGCGCCTCGACCGTGGTGACGCGGCCGGCGAGGTCGCGGTGGCGCTCGCGCAGCTGCGTCATCAGCTCCGCCTTCGCCGTGCTCGGACCGACGACGGCGACGTCGCTGCTGTCGAGCAGCGCGAGCGCGATCCGATCGGTGAAGTGCGCGCTGATCGGGTGGCGGTGACCTCCGTCGTGCTTGCGCTCGTGGGTCTGCCCGTCATCACCGGCCACGACCGTCACGTCGAACTCCGTTGAGCTCGCGAGCGGATGGATGATCCGCGCCTCGTGGTGGTCGATCCACACGAGCGCGCGTCGCCGGGGGTCCGTCATCGTCCACCTGCGGTCCTCGGGCAGAGACCCGTCGAGAAGGTTCGCTCGCGCATGTTCATCGGTGCTCCAGTGCAGGCTTCGGTCGGTGCGCTGCGAGAACCGCGCCGCGCATGATGGCGTGCGGTTCGCGACTTTTCGTGCCGCGTCGGGGGCGCGTTCGCGGAGCGGGCGCAAGAGCTGCGCGCGCGCGCAGGACCTGCGTCGTCGCGTCGTCGGGCCTCAGGGATCTGCGCGCCTGCAACGCGGGCGCGAACGTGCATAGGCGCTCGCCTGCATGCGGCTCAGCTTCTTCGGCGCGACCGAGACCGTCACCGGCTCCAAGTTCCTCGTCGAGGCCGGAGGCGCGCGCGTGCTCGTCGACTGCGGCCTCTTCCAGGGCGTGAAGAGCGACCGGCTCCGGAACCGCGAGCCGCTGCCCTTCGACGCCGCCTCGCTCGACGGCGTGGTGCTGACGCACGCGCACCTCGATCACTCGGGGCTCGTGCCGCTGCTCGTGAAGGCAGGCTTCCGCGGGAACGTATGGTGCACCCGCGGGACCTGCGATCTGCTGCGGGTGCTCTGGCCCGATGCGGCGCGCCTGCAGGAGGAGCAGGCGAAGCAGGCGAACGCGGAGGGATGGTCGAAGCATCACCCCGCGCAGCCGCTCTACACCGTCGCCGACGCCGCCGCCGCGCTGCGCCGGCTGGTGCCGACCGAGGTCGACCGACCGTACGACGTCGGCGGCGCGACGGTGCGCTGGACGCCCGCGGGCCACATCATCGGCGCCGCGAGCGTCCACCTCGAGGCGGGCTCGCGCTCCATCCTCTTCTCGGGCGACGTCGGCCGGCCGAGCGATCCCTTCATGCAGCCGCCGCGGACGCCGCCGCCCGCCGACTGGCTCGTCGTCGAGTCGACCTACGGCGGACGGCGGCATCCGGGAGCCGACGTGCGGGAGGAGCTCGCGCAGATCGTGCGCCGGACGGTGTCGCGGGGCGGCGCGGTGCTCGTGCCGGCGTTCGCGGTCGGACGCGCGCAGACGATGCTGCACTTGATCTCGATGCTTCGTCTCGAGGGCCGCATCCCCGACGTGCCGGTCTTCCTCGACAGCCCGATGGCGGTCGAGGCGACCCAGATCTATCTCGAGAACACCGACGACCATCGCCTGAGCGCCGAGGCATGCGACGCGATCCGCCGCATGGTCCATCCGGTGAGCCGTGCCGCCGAGTCGCGCGCGATCGCGGCCTCGGCCGGACCTCGCATCGTCATCTCGGCGAGCGGGATGGCGACGGGTGGTCGCGTGCTGCACCACCTGACGATGGCCCTTCCCGAGCCTCACCACACCGTCGTGCTCGTCGGCCATCAGGCCGCGGGCACGCGCGGTGAGGCGCTCGCGTCCGGCGCACCGAGCGTCAAGATCCACGGCCGGTACGTGCCGGTGCGCGCGGAGATCGTGCGCCTCGACGGGCTCAGCGCGCACGCCGACGGCGAGGAGCTCCTCGCGTGGCTCGCGACGCTCGAGCGCGCACCGGAGCGCGCCTTCGTCGTGCACGGCGAGCCCGCGCGCGCCGACGCGATGCGGCTCGCGCTCGCCGATCGGCTCGGCTGGCGCGCGACGGTGCCGCGCTACGGCGAAACGTTCGATTCGCGTGCGCCGACCGCTCGCGCCGCCGTGGTGGCGTCGCGGAACGGCGGCGCAGAGCTCCGAGAACACGACGTTCGATCGAGGTGATGCATGGCGATGCGAGCGAGCCCCGAGCACCTGGCGCGGGTGGTGTTGATCGACGACGAGGAGCGCGTCCGCCGTGACGTCGGCGGCTGGCTCTCGAGCCTCGGGTACGAGGTGCGCAGCTTCGACGACGCGCGCGCCGCGCTCGAGGCGCTGCGCCGCGAGCCCGCGGACGTCGTGATCGCCGGCGGGCACGTGCACGACATCACCGCGGTCGATCTCTGCGCGTCGATCCGCGGCGCGAGCGCGAGCGTGCCCGGCATCGTCGGGCTCGTGAGCGCGCACGCCGGCGCAGGAGGCGACGATCCGTTCGACGTCGTCGTGCGCCGCCCCTGCCCGAACGATGCGCTCCTGACCGCGATCTCGTCGGTGTTCCGGCACGCGCAGCGGTGAACGCAACCGCTCGCGCGCGGCGCGCGACGCCTCTCTCAACGTCGCGTCGCCCGCTTCGGTCCCTCCGGTCGGCGCGCGCGGCGATCGAGGCGGCCGACCGCCCACATCGCGCCGAGCATCGCCGCGACGAATGCGAGCGGCGAGAGCGAGCCCGTGACAAGCGAGCTCACGGCGGGGCCGGGGCAGTACCCGCCGAGGCCCCAGCCCACCCCGAAGATCGCGGCGCCCAGGACGAGCCGCGCGTCGATGTCCTTGCGCGTCGGGACCTGGAACGCGTCGGCGAAGAGGGGCGACGCGCGCCGACGCACGAGCCGGTAGACGACGGCGTGCACCGCGATCGCGCCCGCCATCACGAACATCAGCGTCGGATCCCACGCGCCCGCGAAGTCGAGGAACCCGATCACCTTCGCGGGCACCGTCATGCCCGAGACGACCAGCCCGACGCCGAACAGCAGCCCCGCCGCGAGCGCCGCCGAGCTCTGACGATGCGCGCGCGTCACGACGAGGCTCCCAGCGCGCGCACGGCGGCGACGGTGATCGCGCCGGTCCCGATGAAGGTGAGCGTCGCGACGATCGAGCGCACCGAGAGGCGGCTGATCCCGCACACGCCGTGACCGCTCGTGCATCCGCTGCCGATGCGCGTGCCCACGCCCACCAGCAGCCCGGCGATGACCGCGATCCCGAGCGTCGGCGGGACCGCCACGAACGTGTCTCGCGAGAGCAGCGCAAGAGCGCCCCCGAGCACGAGCCCGAGCACGAAGAGCGCGCGCCACGTCCGCTCGCCGTCGTCGCGGCGCGCGAGCAGTCCCTCCAAGATCCCGCTGACCCCGGCGACCCGACCGGTCGCCCAGAGGAGCAGCGACGCGCTCGCGCCGATCAGCGCGCCACCCGCCAGTCCGCGGAGCGCCCACATGCCGTCCATCGTCGATGCGATATCCACGATCGAGGGCATAGCAGCTGCCGTGCCCGTCGCGAACGCCCCGGCAACCCCGCCTCGCGAGGCGCTCCGCGTTGCGTGACGTTTCATTCGTTTCACCGCGTGCGAAACGATCGTTCCATCACGTTTCGCGCGGCTCGTCCCGCGAGGAGAATCGGACGGCACGCCCTTCGCTCTGCTGTGCGATGAAGGCGATCCGCATGCCGCTCCTGTCATTCCCCGTGCTCGCCGGCGCCGCGCTCGCCGTGCTGGTCGGCATCTCGCTCGGGATGCTCGGCGGGGGCGGCTCGATCCTGATGGTGCCGATCCTCGTCTATGTCGTGGGAGCACCGCCGCACGACGCGATCGCGCTCTCGCTCCTCGTCGTCGGCACCACCAGCCTCGCGGCGCTCGTGCCGCACGCGCGCGCCGGGCGGGTGCGCTGGAGAACCGGCGTGCTGTTCGGCGCGACCAGCATGCTCGGCGCGTTCGGCGCGGGCATGCTCGCCGAGCACGTCCCGGCGACGCTGCTCATCCTGCTGTTCGGCGTGATCATGCTGGTCACCGCGCTCGCGATGATGCGCGGCCGCGCGAGCCCGGAGACCGACGACGCGCCGGCGTGCGAGGCGCCGCTGTCCGAGCTCCCGATCGCCCGGATCGTGCTGCAGGGCCTGGTCGTGGGCTCGATCACGGGGCTGGTCGGCGCCGGCGGAGGCTTCCTCGTCGTGCCTGCGCTGCTGATGTTCGGCAAGCTCCCGATGCGCGCCGCGGTCGGCACGTCGCTGCTGGTCATCTCGATGAACTCGCTCGCCGGCTTCGCGGGGCACGTGCAGTCCGCGCACGTCGACCCCGGGGTCGCGGTGCTCGTCACCACGGCAGCCGTGCTCGGCAGCTTCGTGGGCGGCGCGCTCGCCGGGCGTGTGACGCAGGATCGGCTGCGTCGCGGCTTCGCATGGCTCGTGCTCGCGATGGCAGCGTTCGTCCTGCTCCAGGAGATCCCGCGCGCGCTCGCCTCGTGACGAGCGCCGCGCGTGGCATCGCCATTGCTCCGTGTCGATCGAAAGGAACCCTTCACCATGCTGTTTCGTCAGCTCTTCGATCTCGAGTCCTCGACCTATACGTATCTGCTCGCCGACGAGGAGACGCGCGAGGCCGTGATCATCGATCCCGTGCTCGAGCAGGTCGATCGCGACCTCGGACTGATCGACGAGCTCGGGCTGCGGCTCGTCTACGCGCTCGACACCCACGTGCACGCCGATCACGTGACCGGCGTCGGCACGATCCGGGAGCGCACCGGCGCGAAGGGCGTGCTCTCGGAGCGCGCCGGCGTGGGCTGCGCCGACGTGTACGTGAAGCAGGAGGATCGGCTCCGGTTCGGACGCCACGACCTCGAGGTGCGCGAGACGCCGGGCCACACCAGCGGCTGCGTGACGTACGTGACCGGCGATCACGCGATGGCGTTCACGGGAGACGCGCTGCTGGTGCGCGGCACCGGCCGCACCGACTTCCAGCAGGGCGACGCGCGCGCGCTCTACCGCTCGGTCCACGAGCAGATCCTCTCGCTGCCGGACGGCTGCCTGCTCTATCCGGCGCATGACTACAAGGGCCGGACCGTCACCAGCGTGCTCGAAGAGAAGACGCACAACCCGCGGCTCGGCGGCGGGCGCACCGAGCCCGAGTTCGTCGAGACGATGGCGAACCTGAAGCTCGCGTACCCGAAGAAGATCGACATCGCGGTCCCCGCGAACCTGCAGTGCGGCATCGCGCGCGGCGCGCCGATCGGCGACGCGGATGTCGCGCGCGACTGGGCGCCCGTCGAGGTCTCGCCGGGAGGGATCCCCGAGGTGACGGCCGAGTGGGTCGCCGCGAACATCGGCTCGGCCCGGCTGATCGACGTGCGCGAGCCGCACGAGCTCACGGGAGAGCTCGGTCACATCCCGGGCGTCGAGCTGGTGCCGCTCGCGACCGTCGAGCGCGCGGCCCGCACGTGGGATCGCGAGCAGCCGGTGATCGCGGTGTGCCGCTCGGGTGGTCGCTCCGGCAAGGCTGCGCTGCAGCTCCACGGGCTCGGCATCCCCCGCACCGCGTCGATGCGTGGCGGCATGATCGCGTGGAACGAGCGCGGGCTGCCGGTCGCCCGCGGCTCCGCCCCGCACACCGACTCGATCCAGGGCTGACCCCCCCCGGCGGGAGTGCTCGCCCCGGAGGGCCCGGATGGGAGCGCGCGGAGCGCGCGGACGGAAGGGACCGGAGCGGGCGAGCCGATGGTGACCGCCTCGTGTGTTTCACGCTATGCTTCGCGCGGTGAAACGCGTGAAACACCACGACGAGGACGCGCGCGCGGAGCTGCTGGGCGCGGCGCTCGAGGACGTCGCGGGCCCGGCGCTGCTGCTCGACGCGAGGCTCTCGATCGTGCTCGCGACCGAGGGCGCCGAGGAGCTCGTCGGCGGACCGATCCCGCTGGGGACGAGCGCGCCGAAGCTGCTCTGCGGCGGCGCGGTGAACCGGCCGATCGCGGCCGCGCTGGCCGAGGGCGTCGCGGTGACCGGGACCGTGGTCCGGCCCTCTCCGGGAGGCGCCGACCGGCGCCTGATCGTGCGCGCCACGCCGCTCGAGCGGAGGCGCCGGCGCATCGGCTGGGTGCTCCTGCTCGACGAGGAGCGCGCCGAGGACGGCGACGCGCCGCTCTTGTTCCACGGCATGTGGACGCGCGACGGCGGGATGAAGCACGCGTTCCACATCGCCGAGCGCGCGGCGCGGCGCGAGGCGACCGTGCTGCTGCGCGGCGAGACCGGCACCGGCAAGGAGCTCTTCGCGCGGGCGATCCACGCGCTCTCGCCGCGCGCCAAGGGTCCGTTCGCCGCGATCAACTGCGCGGCGCTGCCGCCGAGCCTGCTCGAGAGCGAGCTCTTCGGGCACGTGCGCGGCGCGTTCACCGGCGCGGTGCGCGATCAGCCGGGCTTCTTCAAGAGCGCCGATCGCGGCACTGCGTTCCTCGACGAGGTTGCGGAGATGCCGCTCGAGCTCCAGGCGAAGCTGCTGCGCGTGCTCGAGACGAAGACCGTCATCCCGGTCGGCGGTCGCGAGCCGATCCCGGTCGACGCGCGGATCGTCGCCGCGACCCATCAGTCGCTGCGCGCCGCGGTGCTCGCCGGCCGCTTCCGCGCCGATCTGATGTACCGGCTGCGCGTGATCCCGATCTTCCTGCCGCCGCTCCGCGCGAGGCCGCTCGACGTCGCGCTGCTCGCGCAGAAGACGATCGAGGAGCTCAACCGCCAGGGTGGACGGCAGATCTCGCGGCTGTCGCCGCGCGCGCTCGCAGCGCTCGAGGCGTACGCGTGGCCCGGCAACGTGCGCGAGCTGCGGAACGCGCTCGAGTACGCGTACGTGATCGGCGAGGGGCCGGTGCTCGTCCCGGGCGATCTCCCCTCCGAGATCGCGCATCCCGGCACCTCGCCCGACGCGATCGAGGCGCAGCCGATCGTCAACGCACCACCGGCGCCGCTCGCGACCGAGTCGCCGGAGGTGAGCCGCATCCGCCGCGCGCTCGAGCGCTCGGGCGGAAGCCGCGAGCGCGCCGCGCAGATGCTCGGCATCAGCCGCGTGACGCTGTGGCGGCGCATGCGCGATCTGGAGATCGACGCCAGCGCGTCGTGAGGCCCCTCAGGTCGCGTCATCGACGAGCTGGGAGGGCTCGGCGACCTCTTCGGCCGCACGCGCGAGCTCGCGCACACGACACGCGAGCCTCCACCGCGAGCCCCGGCACGTTTCACCGTGCAACATCGCGTTTCATCCCGTCCCATCGCACCCGTCAGGCTGGCCGCCGCGGCAGAGGCGCATACCTGGGGACGGGGGCGGGCCCCGTGGGAGAGCAAGCGATGTCCGAGCAGTCGAAGGTGAGCGAGCTGGGGGTCCGCGTCGCGCAGGAGGACGCGTTTCGATTCGTCGTGACGTTCGATGGCCGGACGTTCGCGCCGATCGTGGTCGACGAGCCGCCGCCCCTCGGGAAGGACGCGGGGCCGAACGCTGCGCGCATGCTCGCGGCTGCGATCGGCAACTGCCTCGCCGCGAGCATGGTGTTCTGTCTCGGACGTCGCGACGTGAAGGTCGACCACGGGGTCGAGGCGCACGTCTCGGTGGAGATCGTGCGCAACGAGGCGCGGCGGCTGCGCATCGGGCGCGTCGACGTCGCGATCGAAGTGCCCTCCGACGTCCCCCCCGAGGCGCTCGAGGCGTGCGTCGGCACGTTCGAGGACTTCTGCACGGTCACCGCGAGCATACGTCGTGGGATCGAAGTCGACGTCTCGGTCCGGCGGGCTCCGGCGCCCGCGCTCGCAGGAGGAAGCGAATGAACATCGATGTGCCCTACGGGATCACCAAGCGGATCGCGGGCGTCCAGCTCGCGGAGGCGCGCGCGCGCGTCGTCGCCGCGCTCCAGGCCGAGGGGTTCGGCGTGCTGACGGAGATCGACGTCCAGAAGACGCTCGAGGCCAAGCTCGGCGAGCGCATCGATCCGTACCTCATCCTCGGCGCGTGCAACCCGAAGCTCGCGCACCGCGCGATCCGCAGCGAGCCGGGGATCGGGCTCTTGCTCCCGTGCAACGTCGTCCTCACGCAGGACGGCAGCGACGTGGTCGTGTCCGCAGCGTCGCCGCAGGCGATGTTCGCGGCCGTCGAGCCCAACCCGGAGCTCGCGGACGTCGCGCGCGAGGCCGAGGAAATCCTGCGGCGCGCCGTGAGCTCGCTCTGAGAGCGGAGTAGGCCCTCTCACGACTGCGCGCGCGCCGTCTCTCGACGGTCGCGCGCGCAGATCGTGAGGGCTCCCGGGCGAGCGCTCCTGTGGCGTCAGAGCGTGGGCGGGACCATCACCGCGTCGATCACGTGCACCACACCGTTGGTGACCACGATGTCGGTGATCACGATCGCGGCGCCCTCGACCGTGGGAGGCGGTCCCGGTGCGAACGTCACGGTGTTGGTCGCGTCGGGGTCGAGCGTCTCGAGCTCGGCCTCGGCTGCCGGGAGATCCGCGGCGAGCACCGGGCTGGTCGAGACTGCGGGATCGAGCACGTGGAAGAGCAGGACGTCGCGGACCTGCTCCGCGTCGAGCGTCGAGATGGTGCCGGCCGCCGCGGTGAACGCGTCGTTGCTCGGCGCGAACACGGTGTACGGCGCCTGCGCCGCGAGCGCTTCGGCGACGCTCGTTCCGTCGCCGAGATCAGCCGCCGCCGTGACCGCTCCGAGCAGCCCGGTGAGCCCCGCGGCGGTCGCCGCCTCGACGACGTTCATCGGCAGCAGGACCTCGTCGACGACGTGCACGATGCCGTTGGTCGCGAAGACGTCGGCGACCACCACCATCACGCCGTCGTTGATCGTGACGCCGCCCTCGGTGTCGAAGAGCAGCGTGAGCATGTCGCCGTACTCGTTCTCCGAGAGCGAGGCCGCCGTCGCCGGCACCGCCGCGGCGGGCACGCGCGCGCCGACGACGTGATAGAGAAGCACGCTCGTCAGCGCGTCGCCGGTCGGCACCGCAGGCAGCGCAGCGAACGCCGCGTCGGTGGGCGCGAAGACCGTGAACGGGCCCGCGCCCGAGAGGTCGTCGGCGAGCCCGGCGGTGGTGACGGCGCCCGCGAGGGTGGTGAGCCCGGCGTACCGCGTGAGGTCCGCGACCGTCGGCGGCAGGAGCACGCGATCGATCACGTGGATCACGCCGTTGCTCGCCTCGATGTCGGCCATCACGACGTTCGCGCCGCCGACCACGTCGTTGCCACCGTTGATCGTGACACCGTCGGTGGTCCCGAGGATGATCGAGAGCATCGCGGCGGTGGTCGCCGGGCCCGCCTCGAGCTCGGACGCGGTGATGCTGCCCACGAGCGCGTGGTAGGTCAGCAGCCCGCGGAGCTGCATCTCCGGCATCGCCTCGATCATCGCCATCGTGATGCCGGACGCCTCGAAGGCGTCGTTGGTCGGGGCGAACACCGTGAACTCGCCCGCGCCGAGCGTCTCGACCAGGCCCGCGCGCGTCGCCGCCGCGACCAGCATCGAGAAGTCGGGATTGCCCGCGGCGATGTCGACGATGCTGTTGCCCGCCATCGCGGCGTCGGTGCCGGCGTCCGGCGGGGTGCCCGAGTCGGGCCCGGGCTCGACGGGATCGTCACCGCAGGCGGCCAACGCGAGCGCGGCGCACGCGATCAGCGCGGCTCTCCGCGTGGTCCTCGAAAGCGAAGTGTTCATCGAATGGCTCCTTGGGTTCGGCCCGATCGGGCGACGGAGCCCACGTGGGACCGGCGGCGCCACGCGTCAACGGCGCGTCCAGGTTTTTCCTCGACCCCCTCCGTGGACCCCGCACTTTTACGGCCCCTTGGTGGACGTCACTGCGCGGCGTGGCACGCCGGCGGCGCCGCCGGCGCGATCGTGTGCGCGAGCGGACGCGCGATCACGATCAGTGCGCCGACGATCAGGAGCGCGGCGATCCCGCGGCGGCCGAGCTCGGAGCGCTGCGTCCGCGCGATCCACCCGGCGG
>JALYRN010000418.1 GCA_030855295.1 Myxococcota bacterium
GGCGACGGTACGGGCCCATGTCGCCGATGTCGCCGCGCGGCGCGCGCCAGCTCTCGGTCGCGGGCGATCGCGCCGAGCGATACGACCCCGCGAGCGGCCGCACCGCGCTCGCCGACTTCGGCACCGGGGACGACTCGCGGCTCCCGAGCGCCTCGTCGCGGTGGAAGAACACCTCGTACGGCCCGACGGGGCGCACCTCGATCTCGAGCTTCGAGAACGGCGAGCTGTCGAACACCTGCGTCTCGGCCTCTTCGTCGTCGTCGAAGAGATCGACCGCGCCGATCTCGAGGCGCGTGCTGCTGTTGGTGTGCTTCTTCGCGACCGGCTCGGGCGTCGCGCGGCCGATGAGATCGAGCGCGTCGAGCCGCGCCTTCTCCTCGGTCATCTCGTCCTTGAAGATCGCGCGCAGCCACGTGACCAGCGTGAAGCGCTCGTAGCCGGGGTCGGAGTCGGCGAGGTAGATCGAGAGCGCCTTCTGCATCTCGTGCGCGCTCGCGAAGCGATCCTCGGGGCGCTTCGAGAGTGCCTTCATCACGATCGAGGCGAGCCGCGGCGGACAGCTCGGCGCCGCCGACGTGAGCGGCGGCACGTTGGCCTCGCGCACGAGCTCCATCGCCTCGTAGTTGTTGGCGCGCGAGAAGAGCGGACGTCCCGTGATCATCTCGTAGAGCACGGTGCCGACCGCGAACTGATCGCTCCGGTGATCGATGTTCGCGCCCTGCACCTGCTCGGGGCTCATGTAGCCGACCTTGCCCTTGAGCGTGCCGGCCTGGGTCTTGGTGCTGCGCGACGCCGCCTTCGCGATGCCGAAGTCGATCAGCTTCACCTTGCCGTCGAAGCTGACGAGCACGTTCTGCGGCGAGACGTCGCGGTGCACGACGTTCAGCGGCGCGCCGTCCCTGCCGATCGCGGTGTGCGCGAAGTGGAGCGACTCGCACATGCGCGCGGCGACGTACGCCGCGGTCGTCGCGTCGACCTCACGCCCGAGCTCGCGCAGGCGCCGCATGATCCCGAGCAGATCGCGCCCCCAGACGAACTCCATCGCGATGTAGAGCGAGCTGCCGACCTTCCCGAGCTCGCTGATCTGCGCGATCCCCGGGTGATCGAGCTGCCCCGCGATGCGCGCCTCGTCGACGAACATGTGCAGGAACTCTTCGTCGTCCGAGAACTTCGAGAGCAGCCTCTTGATCGCGAGCAGGTCGGAGACCTGCTCACCCGGCGCGCCGGCGCCCGCCGGCTGCACCGTCTTGCCGAGCCACACCTCGGCCATGCCGCCGGTCGCGATGCGCTCGAGCAGGAGGTACTTGCCGAACGCGACGAGCTTCGGCGCGCCGCCTTCGGTCAGCGGCGCCCCTTGGCTGTCGTGGGGGCCTTGGCTGTCGTAGGGGCCTTGGCTGTCGTGGGGGCCTTGGCTGTCGTAGGGACGCTGCGCGGAGCCGGCCATCAGTACGCGTTCCTCCGCACCGCGGATCCGAACACGGTGCGCAGCACGATCTCGAGATCGAACAGCACGCTCCAGTGCTGGATGTAATAGAGGTCGTGCTCGACGCGCGCGATCATCTTCTCGAGCGTGTCGGTCTCGCCGCGCCAGCCGTTGACCTGTGCCCAGCCGGTGATCCCCGGCTTCACCTTGTGGCGCAACATGTACGCGTCGATCACGCGCCGGTACTGCTCGTTGTGCGCGACGGCGTGGGGGCGCGGGCCGACGATCGACATGTCGCCCCGCAGCACGTTCAGGAACTGCGGAAGCTCGTCGAGCGAGGTGCGGCGCAGGAACGCGCCGAGGCGCGTGACGCGCGCGTCGTTCTTGGTCGCCTGCGAGACGCGCGCGCCGTCCTCGGTGACCGACATCGAGCGGAATTTGAGCACGTGGAACTCGCGACCCCCGAGCCCGTACCGCCGCTGCCGGAAGAACACGGGCCCCTTGCTGGTCGCCTTGATGCCGAGCGCGCACGCGAGCATCACGGGCGCGCTGACGCCGAGGAACACCGTGCCGAGCACGATGTCCTCCACGCGCTTGAGGCGCTCCGCCCACGCCTGATCGAACGGCGAGCTCAGCAGCAGGCCGCGCATCGCGTGATCGTCGAGCGAGAGCGCGAGCGCGAGCGCCATCAGGTAGGCGTCCTCGCTCAGGTCGTACGTGCCGTCGGCGTGGCAGACGTGGTGCGCCATCGCGAGCAGCGCGCGTCGCCGGATCGGCGGATCGGCCGAGTACGTCAGCACGGCGTCCTCGAGATCGAAGCTCGACGCGTCGAACGCCTGCAGGTGTCGCTCGAGCTCGGCGGGCAGCTCGCGCGTACCCAGGAGGTCGTTGAGGCATCGGCGCACCACGTCGCGCTCGCGCTCGCAGTAGCGCGCATCCGCGTGGACCGCGCCGAGCAGGATGTCGGCGACGGGCAGGAGCGACGTCACATCGATCGCGGGCGGAGGAATGGTCGCCGGAGAGGGCATCCGAGGCCCCCGTTTCTACCACGCCGGGCGCCCACCTCTCCCCACGATCGGCCTCGAGGCGCCCCCTCGCGGCACGAGCGCCCGCGATCACGCGGCCGGAGGCGGGGTCTCCACCGGCGTCTTCGCGTCGGCAGGCAGCTGCAGGTGCGGCTCGCGCGCGCCCGGTCCGTCGACGAAGTAGGCGATCGCGCTGCGCCCGATCGCGAGGGTGCCCGCGCCCGCGACGCTGCCCGAGATCAGCGTGCCGGCGCCCGGGATCAGCTTCACGACCTGCTGCGCGCCCCACCGCAGCCCGAACGCGGCCCCGCCCATCACGCCGACCGAGCCCAGCCACTCGAACGCGGCCCGGCGATCCCAGGGCTGCCCCGCGAGGTACGCGACCCCGCTGATCATCACGCCCTGGAGCGGCAGCAGGAGGATCGCGTCGGAGAACGGGATCGGCATCAGACCGACGGTCACCGCGGCGGCCGCGCAGTGGTTCACGATCGAGCGCGCGAGCTCGCGTCGCACCTCGTCGGGCACGGCGAGCGCGCGCACCGCCTCGACCTTCGCCTCGCCGGGGAGCGACGCGAGGATCGCATCCGCGAGCTCGGCGACGTTCCACCGCAGCGGCGCGACGGGGCCGCCGAGATCGCCGCCCGCGAGGACCGGCACCGGACGCTTGAGGCGCGCGCCGCCCGCGCCCTCGAGCACGTTCTTGAGTGTCTGCGTCGCGGCGTCGATGCGCGCGAGGTCCTCGGTCGCGAAGCGCACGCCGGCACCCTGCTCGGTCGCCTCGGGCTTCGCGATCCGATCGACCTGCGTGATCACGCCGATCGTCTTGGTGCTCTTGCGGTGCGCGTCGTCGAGCATCGCGTGCACGCTGGCGAGCGCGTCCTTCGCGCGTCGGCCTTCCTCCTCGGGCGCGTCGGCGCGCGCGACCACGAGGATGACGTCGGGCGGGGTCTGGTCGATCGCGCGACGCACCAGGACGCCGCGCGTGCTCTCGATCGTGCCGCTCTCGAGCTCGAGCCAGTCGAGGTGGCGTCCACCCGCGTCGATGCGGATCCAAGTGTCCGCCGGTGCCGCGACGTGCTCGCCGAGGGGGAGGGCGGGCAGGCGCAGGAGCGAGTTCGCGACGCTCGTGCGGCCGCTCCCGCGCGCGCCGATCACGAGCACCCGCGGGGTGCGGCGATCGTAGAGGAGCTCGCGGAGCTGCGTGAGGTCGCGCTTGAGCGATCCGAGGAACGGAAGCCGATCGATGATGTGGAAGAAGTCGTCGAGCTCGCCCACCGGAGGGCTCGGCGGGGATTGGTCGTCGTCGTCGCGGGGATCGGCCATCGGTAGCGAATCCATCATCCCGTCGCGGGGAGAGCGCAAGTGCAACGTGCCGCCGGACCCGTGTGCCACGCGATTCGCCCGGCAATCGTGGGCGCGCGGCGGGCGGTACGAGCATTGCTCGACAGGACCTCCAGCAGGGGGATGCACGGAATGGCACATCGAACGCGCGCGCTACTGCACCCGGTGTTCTGGGGTGCGCTCGCAGTGCTGGTCGTCAACGACCACCTGCTCAAGGGCGCGGGGATCCTCCCGGGCTGGCTCACGGGGAAGCTCAGCGATTTCGCGGGGCTGATCGTCGCGCCGGTGCTCCTCGTCGCGCTGCTCGGGGCTCGCCGGGACGTCACGCGCGCGCTGGTCTTCGGGGCGACCGCCGGTGTGTTCGCGATCCTCGAGCTGTCGTCGTCGGCGGCGGCGGGATGGGACGCGATGCTCGGCGCGATCGGGATCCCCTCACGGTCGTGGGCCGATCCGACGGATCTCCTCGGGCTCGCGGTGCTGCCGATCGCGTGGGCGGTCGTGCGCTCGGGAGATCGTGCCGAGCCCGGTCGTGGCATTGCGCTCGGAGCGCAGCGCGCGCTGGTCGGCGCCTCGATCTTCGCGTGCGTCGCGACGGCGGCGCCGCCCGACGAGCGCGCCGCCGAGTGGACCACCGACGCGTGGCTGCACAACCGCACGGCAGCGAGCGTCGACGTGCGCATCCGCTGGATCGAAGGCGAGCGCGACTGCAACGCGCTGGCGAGCGCGGAGCTCGATCTCGGCGCCGCGGTCGCGCCCGAGCTCTTCGGCGAGGGGATCACGTTCCGCCTCGCGCCCGGCGACACCGTGCCGATCGAGCCGAACGACGCGCGCAGCGCGCTGATGGCGAGCCGCGACTTCGGCCGGCCCACGCCGACCACCCCGCGCAATGCGTGCGAGGTCGCGCGCGTCTCGGTCGACGGCATCGAGGACACGGTGGTGTTCTGGATGGCGAGCAGCGCCGCGACCGTCCTCACGAACATCGGGCCGGGCGACGCGACGATCGACGACCAGGCGATCGCGATCGAGGAAGACGACGACGGCGCGGGGCTCCGACTCCGCGGCGGCACCAACTACCGCATCGCGCCGCTGCTCGAGCGCGCGCCCACCGTGCCGGCGACCTGCATCGAGGCGCGCGGCTCGACGGTCGCGCACAGCGATCTGGCGCACGACGGCTCGGCGTGGACGATCGAATTCCGCGCGCTGCTGCCCGACGGCTGCACGCAGCTCGACCTCATCGACGACGCGCGCTCGGCGACGGAGACGCTCTTCCTCTGCGTGCCCGAGGACTTCGTGCCGTTCGTCGCCGGCGACGCCGTCACGCTCTCGATCGACTCGCGGTCGATGCTGCACGTGGCGGCGGCGGACGAGCTCGGCCTGCCCGAGCTGGTGCTCGCGCGCGGCGTGCAGTCGCTGCGTCTGGACGGGCTCGAGGTGTCGGCGCGCGAACCGGATCTGACGTGCGCGGAGCGCGTCGCGTGCGGCGCGTACGTGGCGCCGCTCGTCGTCGCCGACGACCTGCACGGCGACGCGCTCGAGCTCGACGCTGCGCTCGCGCGCACGACCGCAGAGGGGCGCCCGTACCGCGCGCTGATCACGCGCGCCGAGCACGTGGTGGTCGCCGTGGAGAGCTGCGATGCCGGTCGAGATCGCACGGGCGTCGTGATCGACGCCGTCGTGCTCTTCGAGCGCTCGGACGAGATGATCACCGAAGGGGAGGTTCCGTGATGCGGAAGTCGAGGCTTGCTTGGTGCCTGGTGGTGGTGGCGCTCGCCGCCGGATGTGGGGCGGGGGATCCCGCGGCTCTCGTGAGCCCGACGGCGGCCGGCTCGCGCGGGGTCGGGCAGGGCGGGGCGCAGGACATCGGAGAATTCCGCGCGATCGTCGAGCGCGGCGAGGTGCCGAGCGAGGAGACGCTCGACCCGCTCGGGTTCTTCGCGGAGCACGCGCTCGATCTGCCCGCCGCCGACTGCGGTGAGCGGGTCTGCATGCAGCCGCAGCTCGCGGTGGCGCCGCGCTTCGACGGCTCGAACTGGACGATGGGCTTCGTCGCGCTCAACAGCCCGGTCGATCCCGCGAGCGAGGCGCGTCCCGCGACCCACGTCGCGATCGCGATCGAGGCGACCACGCGCACCTCGTCGTCGATCGACGAGTACCTGCCGGGCGCCGTCCGTGAGCTCGTGACCGCGCTGCGTCCCGGGGATCGCGTCAGCGTGATCCGGATCGGCGATCGCGCGGAGACGACGATCGCGTCCGCGGAGCCGACCGATCCCGCGCTCGGCGACGCGGTGCGCGGGATCGCCGGCGGCGCGATGGACGCCGGCGCCGCGGTGTACGACGGCCTCGCGCTCGCGGGCCGCGCGCTCGACGGC
>JALYRN010000419.1 GCA_030855295.1 Myxococcota bacterium
GCGTAGCACCGCGCACCGAGCACCGCGCGACGTGTGCGCCGCCGACCGGCCGACCGGGCGCACGGCCGCGTGCGCGGCGCGAGGCTCGTGCGAAGCTCGCGCTCGGTGTTCGGTCTGCTCTTCCGCACGTGGGCGCGCGCCTGGCGCGCAGCGCTCGTGCTCGTGACGCTGCCGTGGGTCGTCGGCCTGGTCGCGGCGTCGTGCTCGTCGCACGCGCTGTCGGAGGAGCCCGGCCTCTCGCCGCGCGCGCAGCTGCACTATGCGTGGGCACGCGAGCACCTCGAGGAGGACTTCGACGGCTACGGCATCATCGATGATCTCGGGGTCTCGGCGTTCGACGTGATCATCCTCTCGCACCTCGCGGTCGGGCTCGCGAACGTGGCGGAGCTCGAGCCCACGCGCCGCGACGAGGTCCGTCCGCTGCTCGAGGAGGTCGTGCGCCGCGCGACCTCGGCCGAGGTGTCGCCGACCGGGGTGCCCGCAGAGCGCGCCACGATCGGCGATCACAACCTCTACGCCTCGCACCTGCTCTTGATCCTGGGGCTGGCGCATCGCTTCGACGTGGGCGCGCACGATCCGCTGGCGACGCGCCTGGCGCGGCACCTCCGCGAGCGCTCCCTCGCGAGCGACGACGCGCACGCGCGCAGCTACCCGGGATCCGCGCGCTGGCCTGCCGATCAGGCGGTCACGCTCGCGGCGCTCGACCTGCACGATCGCGAGCACGGCACGAGCTTCGCGGCGCGGCCGATCGCGCGCTGGCTCGCCTGGCTCCGCCGCCACCAGACCGACGGGCTCCCGTGGAGCACGACCGGCGCGCTGCCGTACGCTCGGCTCCCGCGCGGCTGTGCGCTCTCGTGGATGTCGATGTGGATGGGGCAGTTCGCGCCCGACGAAGGCGCGCGGCTCTACGGCGCGTACCGCGCGCGGCACGCGATCTCCTGGTACGGCTGGCGCGGCTTCCGCGAGTGGCCTCCGGGGCACGACGGTGGCAGCGACGTCGACGCCGGGCCGGTGCTGTTCGGGTGGGGCACGGCCGCCACCGGCATCGGCCTCGGCGCGGCGCGGCTCTATGGTGACGAGGCGCAGTACGCGGGCATCGAGCGCATCGCGGACACCGTCGGCCTGCGCGTGCCCGGCAGCGCCGCGTACCTGCTGGCGCCGACGCTCGGCCAGGCGATCCTGTTCGCGGGCGAGACCGCCACGTTCTGGCACGAGCGACCGGCGCGGCTGGATCGCACCGAGCGCGAGTGGCCGCTCGGGCCCCTCGCGCTCCTGGCGCTGCTGCTCGCGATCGACCTGGCGCTCCTGCGCGGGATCGCGCGCGTCGGCCGGCGCTCGTGAGAGCGCGGGCGCGACGCGCTCTCGACGCTAGGCGCGGCTCACTGGCAGCGGACCCAGACCACCGACTCCCAGCCCGCGCGCACCGGCACGCGCACCACGTTCGGCGCTCCGTCGCGACCGCGCCACGCGCCGTCGAGCTGCGCGCACGTCGCGCCGCCCGGCGGAACCAGCTCGATCTCGATCTCGCTCCAGCCCGGCGCCGGGCGCGCCACGAAGAACACGAGCTCGTTCTCGCTCGCGGCGCTGGTCGCCGCGGGATCGATCCGGCCCGACTCGTCGGCGCTGTAGAACGGCCCTTCGCCCGAGCCCGAGCGCTGCACCGCGGTCAGCCCTGCGACGTTGCCGACGAGATCGATCGTGACGAGCGCGCTCTCGCCGTCGGGATAGGCGATCCCCGTCGGCGCGAGGTACCCGGTGTTCTCGGCGTCGCGCGCCAGTGCGATCGAGAGATCCTGCGGATCACCAGCGACCCCGCGCCACAGCCACACGCCGCCCGCGAAGCCCTCGGCCTCGAACGAGATCGCGGCATCGCCCACCGGCGCGCACTCGAGCACGTAGAACCCGTCGGCGTTCGTGGTCGTGCAGGGGATCTCCGGATGATCGAGGACGCACACGCGCGCTCCCTCGACGGCCGCACGATCACTCAGCGCGGCGACGGTCCCGGAGAACGATGCGATCGGATCGGTCTCGCAGTCGACCGGCTCGGGCGGCGCCGGCGGTGGAAGCGCCATCCCCGCGTCGCCCTGCGGTACCGAGGAGTCGGGTTGCGCGCGCAGATCGCCGTCGTCACCGCCGCATGCTGCAGCCGCGATCCCGACGAGCGCACACGCGATCAGCGTGGTCTTGCTCTTCATGTCGTCTTGCCCCGTGCCGCTCCGTATTGCGAAGACCGGGCCGACACGCGGCAGCGCGCGACGCACGCGCTCGATCACGCGGACATTCGTCTCGAACGCGACACCGACCGTCTGCGTTCGGAGGACACGCGCGCGCCACGCCCGTCGCGGCGCGCACCCACCGGTGCCCCAGCGCTCGGGAAGTCGGCTCGGGGCTGTCTGAAAATCCCCGGTCCGGGGCGCCGGGGCGAGCACTCCTGTCGGCTCAGGCGGGTGCGGCGCCCTGCTGGCGCAGCTCGCGGATGCGCGCGCGCAGCGGGAGGATGAAGTCCATCGAGAACGTCTTGTTCTGCCCGCGGATGGCGCGCGCCGTGTGCCACTTCGACAGGCCGAGCCGCGCGACCGCGCGCACGAACTCGGTGCCGCGGCTGCCCTTCCGGAACCACGCGACCAGCCCGCCGAACGCCGAGCACACGAGATCGAGCTCGCGCTGCGTGAGGTGCCCGAGCGCGACCTCGTCCAGCAGGTGCTCGCGGATGATCCGCCCGCGGCGGACCACCAGCACCATCACCATGATCACGAACGCCGTCACGAAGACGATCCAGAGCGGCAGCATCAACAGGAAGAGCCCCGGCGCGCCCATGCCGTCGGCCAGCGTCGCCGAGCCGTTCCAGAGCGCGTGCAGGAACACCGCGCCCGCGTAGCCCGCCAGCGGCGCGAGCACCTTCACCCAGGTGCGATGGCTCTCCCGCGCGAGGCCGAAGCCGATGCCCGTCATCGACGTGTACAGCGGGTGGCCCCACGGCGCGATCACGCCGCGCAGCACGAACGTGAACGCGAGCGCGGCCGGATCCTCGGTGAGCGCGCGCGCGTAGTAGATGACGTTCTCGGTCGCGGCGAAGCCGATCGCGGTGAACGTCGCGTAGATGATCCCGTCGACGACCCCGTCGAACTCGTTGCGCAGGAAGTAGAAGACGCCGAGGACGGCGAAGCCCTTCCACGCCTCCTCGACGATCGGCGCCGAGATCACCGCGCCGACGACCTCGGCCGCCTGCATCCCCGCCTCGGGGCCCGCGAGCGACGTCGCGAGCATCCCCGCGCCTTCGCCGATCACCGAGTTGATCAGCGCGGAGAACCCGCACGCCGCGACCGCACCCCAGAGCAGACAGAGCGCGAGCGCGTAGACCGGCTCGGGATCGTAGCGATCGAGCAGCCGCGGGAAGGTCAGATAGACGACCATCGCGGGGAACGCGAGCGTGGCGCCGACCGCCATGCCGAAGAACGCCTGCAGCGGGTTCGCCTGGAAGAGCGGCAGCACCGCGAAGAGCAGGATCAACAGCACGAGGCCGGCGCCCTGCCCGACGAACCAGAGCACCAGCCCGACCATCTTCCGCGTGCGGTACGGATCGCCCACGGCGCCGTCGGGCACCGATCGATAGGGGTGCCCAGGGATCGGCGATCGCGGCTGCATGCTCAGGCTCCCGACTCGATGACGCCCATCGCGCGGAACTTGGCGTAGCGCTGATCGACGAGCGCGTCCGCGCTGCTCGCGCCGACCGTGCTCAGCTCCCCGAGGTGCTTGCGCAGCGCCTCGCCCAGGCGGCGCGCGGCGTCGTCGGGGTCGCGGTGCGCTCCGCCGACGGGCTCGGGCACGACGGCGTCGACGATGCCGAGCTCGAGCGCGTTGTTCGCGAGGAGCTTCAGCTGCAGCGCCGCTTCCGCGGCCCGCGATCCGTCGCGCCAGAGGATCGACGCGCAGCCCTCCGGCGTGATCACCGAGTAGGTCGCGAACTGCAGCATCAGCACGCGGTTGGCCACACCGAGCGCGAGCGCGCCGCCGGAGCCGCCCTCGCCGATCACCGTCGCGATCACCGGGACGCGCAGGCGCGACATCACCAGGAGCGACTGGCCGATCGCCTCGCTCTGCCCGCGCTCCTCCGCACCGATGCCGGGATACGCGCCGGGGGTGTCGATGAACGTGAGCACGGGCCGCCGGTAGCGATCGGCGAGCTCCATGATCCGCATCGCCTTCCGGTACCCCTCGGGGTGCGCCATGCCGAAGTTTCGGAGCAGCTTCTCCTTGGTCGTCCGGCCCTTCTGGTGCCCGATCACGGCGACGGTGCGCCCGTCGAGCCGCGCGAACCCGGAGACGATCGCCGGATCGTCGGAGAACGCGCGATCGCCGTGGAGCTCGACGAAGTCGTCGAACAGGCGCTCGAGATAGTCGAGGAAGTACGGGCGATCGGGGTGCCGGCTGAGCTGGACCTTCTGCCAGACCGACAGCTGATCGTAGATCTCCTGCTGCAGCGTGGTGACGCGCTCCTCGAGCTTGCGGAGCTCGGACTCGAAGCCCTGCTCACGCACGCCGTAGAGCTTGAGCTCGCGGATCCGATCCTCGAGCTCGACGATCGGCTTCTCGAAGTCGAGGTGGGCCATCAGATCAGCGGAGGACGCTCACGCCGGGCGCGTGCGCTCGCTCGAGAACGAGCCGCGCTTCTCGCCGACGACGTTGTAGATCTTGAGGGGCAGCGCCTTGCCCTTCACGTTCGTGGGCGGCAGCTCGATGCACTCGAACTGGTCGCCGAGCTGCTCGAGGGTGTGGTGCGAGATGATGATCTCGCCGGCCTTCGCGATGCCGCAGAGGCGCGCGCCGGTGTTCACCGTGTCGCCGATCACGGTGTACTCGAGCGCGCGGCTGCTGCCGATGTAGCCCGCGACGACCTCGCCCGTGTTGAGCCCGATCCCGATCTTGATCTCGGGCTCGGCGCGCTTGATGCGCTGCACGTTCAGCTCGTCGAGCACGTCCATCATCTCGATCGCGGTGCGCACCGCGCGCACCGGATCGTCGCCGTGCGAGACCGGCGATCCGAAGAGCGCCATGATCTCGTCGCCGACGAACTTGTCGAGCGTGCCCTCGTACTTGAAGACGACCTCGACCATCAGCTCGAAGTACTCGTTGAGCATGTCGACGATCAGCTGCGGCGACTCGCTCTCGCTCATCGAGGTGAAGCCTCGGATGTCGCTGAAGAGCACGGTCGTCTGGCGCGCCTCGCCGCCCTTCTTGATCTCGACCTTGCCCTCGATGACCTGCTGCGCGATCTGCGGCGAGAGCAGGCGCTGGAAGCGCTCGCGCGTGACCGCCTCGCGCTCGAGCTTGCGCGCGAAGAGCGAGTTCTGGATGGCGATCGCGGCCTGGTTCGCGACGTTCTGGAAGAGCTGCAGATCCTTCTCGGTGAACGCGTTGGTCGCGATCTGCGAGTCGAGCAGCATGATCCCGAAGAGCTCGCCGGAGTGCAGCAGCGGCACCGCCATGCTCGAGCGGATGCCCTGCATGATGATCGAGTGGGCGCCCTGGAAGCGCGAGTCGACGGTGGCGTCGCTCGAGAGGACCGCCGCCTTGTCGCGCTCGACCTGGTCGACGATCGTCTTGCTGATCAGGACCTGCTCGTTCGGGTCCTGCTTGCCCTCGCGGGTGCGCACGCAGCTCGGCGCGAGGATGTGCGACTCCTCGTCGTAGAGCAGGATGACGCCGCGATCCGCGGGCAGCAGCTGGAAGGCCGCCTCGAGGATCTTCGTGAGGACCTTCTGGATGTCGAGCTCGGCGCCGATCGCGCGCGCGAGCTCGTACGAGACCCGCAGCTTCTCGTAGTCGCGGCGGAGATGATCGACGTCGTGGAGGAGCTTCTCCGGCAGGAACGACTGCTCGAGCAGCGGCGCGAGCTTCGTCCGGATGTGGCTCTCGACCATCCCGGGCGCGATCGTGACCTTCGACAGGTTCTTGTCGGTCGGAGGCCCAGGCGGGTTGGACGGCGGGATCCCGCCGGACGACGGCTGCCCGTGCGAGGGCTGCGGGTGCGAGGGCTGCGGGTGCGACGCCTGTCCGTACGACGGCGGTGCGTGCGACGGCACGCTCGCGGCGGCGCCGCCGTACGAGGCCGTCGAGATCTGCTGCTGCGGGGGCGCGGCCTGCTGCCATGCGG
>JALYRN010000420.1 GCA_030855295.1 Myxococcota bacterium
CGCCAGCGACGTCGCGCTCGCGCGGCTGGGGATCCTGCCGGCGCGTGCGCGCACGCTGATCGCGCTCGGGCGCGCGGTCGACGACGGTGCGCTGTGCCTGGATCGCGGCGCCGATGTCGAGGCGACGATGGCGGCGCTGGTGGCGCTGCCGGGGATCGGCGAGTGGACCGCGCACTACGTCGCGATGCGCGCGCTGCGCTGGCCGGACGCGCTGCCGGCGGGCGATCTCGTGCTGCGGCGGGCGCTCGGAGTCGCGAGCGCGCGTGAGGTGAAGGAGCGCGCCCAGCGGTGGAGCCCGTGGCGAGCGTACGCGGTGATGCACCTGTGGAGCGAACAGGCGGAGGCAGAGCGATGAGGACGACCGGAGACGTGACGACGACGATCGAGACGGAGCTCGGGGCGCTGCGGCTGGTGGCGCGCGAGGGCGCGCTGATCGGCGTGTACTTCCCGGAGCACCACCCCGCGCCGGCGCTCGGGCGTGGTGCGGTGGAGAGCCCCGACGACCCGGTGCTGCGGCAGGCGGCGCGGCAGCTCGCGGACTACTTCGCGGGCGCTCGGCTCGAGCTCGATCTGCCGATCGCGCTCGAGGGCACCGCGTTCCAGCGTGAGGTGTGGAGCGCGCTGCGCGCGATCCCCTACGGTACGTGCGTCGGCTACGCCGCGATCGCCGCGCGCATCGGCAGACCCCGCGCGGTGCGCGCCGTGGGCGCGGCGAACGGTCGCAACCCGCTGTCGATCGTGGTGCCGTGTCATCGCGTGATCGGCAGCGACGGGGCGCTGACGGGCTATGCCGGCGGGCTCTCGCGCAAGCGCTGGCTGCTCGCCCTCGAGGCGCGCGCCCGCGCCGCCTGCGCGTGAGGCCTGCTCGTCGACTTCAGTCCACCAGCGTCACGACGGGGCCGAGGGCCTCCGCGATCGCTGCGCGCCGCTCCTCTCGCAGCGCGACGTCGGCGACGTCGCGCAGGCGCTGCACGCGGATGTCCTCGTCGCGCGTCTCGCGCAGGAGGCGCGCGACGTAGTTGTTGAAGGTGAAGAGCGGCACGCCCTCGACGCGCCCGATGCGCACGCGGCCGCCCTCGAGCTCGATCGTCGTGCGCAGCCAGATCCCGTCGCGGGTGCCCGGATGCCACGTCGCGATGTGCGCGCCGGGATACGCGCGCCGGCCGGCGCGGTAGCGCATGCCCTGGTTCGACAGGAGGTTGCCCAGCGAGTACGCGCACAGCGCCTCGCCGCGCGGAGACGCGAGCCGCTCGACCTCGTGCAGCACGTGGGGGCCGTGGCCGAGGATCAGATCGGCGCCGTGCGCCACCAGGAACGCCGCGCGCTCTCGCTGCGTGCGCGTCGGCTCGGTGTAGAAGTCGTGGCTCCAGTGGATGGACACGACCAGGAGATCCGCGCCCTGTCTCGCTCGCTCGAGCGCCGTCGCGATCACGGCGTCGTCGGTCCAGCGAGCGATCACCGTCGACGGCTCGCGCGCGCCGGGCCCCGAGTTCACGCGCTCGGTGATCGCGACGAACGCCACGCGCGCTCCGTCGCGCTCGACGACGAACGGAGCGAGCGCCGCGGCGCCGTCCGGGCCCGCGCCGACCGCGCCCAGCTGCTGCGCGCGCACCGCCTCGATCGTGCTCGCCATCCCGCTCGCCCACTGGTCGTACGCGTGGTTGTTCGCGACGGAGAGCAGGTCGAGACCAGCGCGCGCGAGCGACGCCGCGACCTCTGCCGGCGCGCCGAGGATCGGTGGATCACCCGTGACCACCGTGCGCTCCATCGAGAGCGGCGTCTCCAGGTTCGCGAACGCGATCTCCTCGGGCGTCACGATCGACGCGAGCGCCGCGAGGACGGAGTCCCATCCGCCCTGCGCGTGCTCGGCGGCCGCGATCACGCGCAGGTGCAGGAGGAGATCGCCGCTCGCTCCGATCGTGACGCGCCGCGCGCCGGCCTCCTGCGCCGAGGCGGTGGCCGAGAAGAGCGCGATGCAGAGCACGAGCTCCGAGACGAAGAGAGAACGCACGGCTCGGCATGGTGCCATGGCGCGTGGGGATCGCGCTGCGCCGAGGTGGCGCTCGGCGCAGCGCCGTTGCTCCGCCGTGTCCCGCGTGCCAGCGTCGCGACCGATGCGTGCCGGTTACGTCGCCTGCCTCCTGACCGTCGTGTGTCTCCTGACGGCCTGCGACGAGCCTGTCGTGCCGGGGGTCGACGCCGGGCTCGACGCGTTCTTCCCGCCGCTGCGGCCGCGCGATGCGGGGCCCGAGCTGTGCGCCGCCGAGGGACCGCTCGACGCGCGCGTGCCGCTGAGCGATCTCGATCTCTGCGCCGAGGGCATCGTGCCGATGGGGCTCGGGCTGCGGTGGCAGACGCAGTCGCAGCGGCTCGCGCGCTTCCAGACGCGCATCGATCTCGGCGATCACTCGCCCGCGGGCTGCGCACCGGGCGCGGCGATGCGCGGCGCGACGCTCGACATCGCGGCCAGCGGGGGAGCGGTGGTCTCCGATCCGGATCCCGCCGTGGTGTTCTTCGACTACCAGGTGCTCGGCCCCACCGAGCCCGGTGGCGCCGCGACCGACGCCGGCACGACGCGGCGGCGCACCGCGCGCGGCAGCGTGACGATCGATCTCGCGCCCGGCGTGAGCGACGGCGAGGGCTTGGCGTTCGTCGATCTCGCGGGCGCGGGGATCGCCGACGCGGCGCACTTCGCGGTCGTGGTCGACGGCCTCGAGCTGACGACCGACCTGTCCCAGGCCGCCGACTATCCGCCGACCTGGGCTCCGGAGCGCGGCTACGCCTCCCGCGGGATCGGCGCCGCGATCACGGACGTGGCGCGCGATGGAGACACGCTGCGCGTGCGTGCGTCGGCGCGCTTCGAGCACGGCGAGCTCGATCAGCCCTCGATCGATCCCGGTCACGACGTCGCGACCCGCGTCGCGCGCCGCCGCGCGATCGTGCGCTTCGTCGTCGTGGTCTCGGACGTCGCCGTCTCGAGCGGCTCCGTCGCGTACGACGTGCGCGCGCGCGCCGGCGACCCGCTCGAGGGAGGCGCTCCGTGTCGCGGCGCCGAGAGCGAGATGCAGCTCGAGATCGACGGCGACGACGGGCGCGCCCGGGGCGTGGTCGGGATCACGCGGTTCGACGTGGCGCTCTGGCCAGACGCCGAGCGCATCGGCGATCGGCTCCGCGAGATCTCGGTGCGCGTGCGCGACCTCGACTACGACGCCGCCAGCGGCACCGCGCGCATGCGCGTCGACGCGTACGCCTCGAACGAAGGACCGTTCCCGCGCCGCGGCATGGACGCTCGCGTCGAGGTCGACGTCGCGCTGGCGCAGTGGGACGGGGGCGGCCCGGTGGTGCCGGTCTCGATCGCCGCGCCGCTCGAGGTCGGCCAGCGGACGATCGAGCTCCCGCTGCGGTGAGCCACCAGCCGGAGCGCGTCTCGACGCGCTCGTGGCGTTCGGGTACGCCTGCGCCGATGCTTCGCCGGTTCGACGTCCCGCGCGCCGGCACCGAGCAGCCCGACCCCAGCCGCGCCCTGGTCGGCGCGCCGTCGAGCGCGATCGGCCGCATCCTCTGCGCGGACAGCGACGTGACGCCGGGCGGCGCGGCGATCGAGGATCCGGGATATCCGCTCTCGAAGCCGAAGGGTCCGTCGCTCGGCGGGGTCCTGCGGCGCGCGCTCTTCTTCGGTCTCGTCGGCGGCGTCGTGGGCTCGGGGATCGCGCTCGGGCTCGACGCGCTCGACGTCGTCGACGTGACCGGCCGAACCGGCGCGGGGATCCTCGGGCTGACGATGGCCGGCGCGCTCGCGCTCGCGGTGGTGCTCACGCGCTTGGTGGACCGCTTCGATCCCGAGACGATCTACGTCGGGCAGGAAGGGATCGAGCGCGTGACCTCGAGGCGCGGCGCGCTCGAGCGCGTCACCGTCGTCTACGGCGACGTCGCGCGGATGACGCGCGGCGGGCTGCGGCTGGTGCGACCGAGCGAGCGGGTCCACTCTCGAGTCGACAAGCTGGTCTTCGTGGGCGAGGACGGCGAGGACCTGCTCGCGATCGAGAGCTCGACCTGGGAAGGGCGCCCCAGCTCGCCTCGCGCTCAGCTCGTGCAGTGCGCGGCGGACGCCTACCACGCGAGGCGCCTCGCGCTCGCCGAGGCACGGCTGCGCGACCACGGCTCGGTGGAGTTCGCGATGGAGCGGCTCGGCCAGACGATCGTCGTGACGCGCGACACGCTGGAGATCCGCGCGACGGCGACCGAAGGGACGCCGTCCGGGATCGTGCCGGCGCAGCGCCTCGCGATCTCCGACATCGCGGAGATGACGCTGGCGGCCGGCGTCCTCGAGCTCGTCCCTCGCTCGCCGCCGCGGGCGCCCATCCCGCTGGGGCTCGCGGCGATCACCGACGGCGAGGTCTTCGTCGGGTTGATGCGCGCCCGCGGCGTCGCGATCGCGTGAGCGACGAGCCAGGATCGCGCGCTCGTACCCCGAGTTGCTCGTGTCCCCGAGACCTGCCGGCGATCGGAGCCGCCGCACTCGGCGGCCCGGCCGTCCACGCCGCGCCGGGGCCCATCTGCAGCACGATCCACGCGGCCGCGAGCACCGCGGCGAGCTCGGGTGCGAAGCGGTGACGCGCTGCCGCGCGACGCGGGCGCTCCCGTCGAGAGCTTCAGATCCAGACGTCGTCGTTGCGGTACCGGCCGCGCATGATGCGGCGCCTCACCGGCGCGGCGCGGACGATGCGGCGCGACTGCTCCTCGAGCGCCGCGCTCGCGTCGAAGTCACTGCGCTCGTCGCTCGGCGCGTCAGCGTCGCCCTGCCAGTAGAGCTCGTGGTCGAAGCTCGCCTCGGCGCGCACTTCGCCGTCGTGCACGTGGACGGTCGGGAAGAAGGTGCGCGCCGGGTCGCGGGTCGGGAACCGGAACGCCATCGGGTGCACGCGGTGGTCGCCCTTCCGGAGCGTGAACACCGCGAAGCCCCAGTCTGCGTAGCGGGGGAGCGCGCTCCACACCTCGTCGGGCAGGCGGAAGCGGGGATCGAGGCGCGCGAAGTCGCGGAGCGTGGGCACGAACGAGGCGTCGAACGCACCGACCGAGTGAACGACCAGCGTCGCGGGCGCCGCGAGCCCCCGCGAGACCCCCTTGGCCTGCGGCATCGCCACGGCGAAGAGCGCTGCGAGCTGGTCGAAGAGGCGCGGCGCCGCGCCGAGATCGACGAACTCCACCGCGTCGTCACCGGTGCCGAGCGCGATCGGGATCGGCAGCACCATCGCGAGCTCGGTGCGGGTGCGCAGCCGCATCGAGTACGCGAGCGACTGCGTCGCGCCGTCGCAGCGGCCGAAGATGCGCGTCCCCGAGACCTGCACGCGCGGTGTGAAGAGGGCGCCGAGGATTCCCGCCGGGCGCCGCGCCGAGAACATGCACATGCCGTGATGATACACACGAGGTCGAGCACTCCAGCGGTCCGGTGCTCACACGCGCACGTGCTGGCCTTCGATGCGCCACTCGTCGAGTGTGAGCCGCGACGCGAGCGCGTCGTCGTGGGTCACGATCAGGAGGGCGCCGGGGAAGCTCGCGAGCGCGTCCTCGAGCCGCTCGATCGCGGGCAGGTCGAGGTCGTTCGTCGGCTCGTCGAGCACGACCGTGTGCGCGCGGGCCGCGAGCCCCGCAGCGATCGCGAGCTGCCGGGCCTCCCCGGGCGACGCGGCGCCCGCGCCGAGGATGCGACCAGGATCGGCGCCGAGCGCCGCGATCAGCGAGAGCGCGCGGCCCTTCGCCTCCCGAGGAAGCGCCCGGAGCTCGTCGATCGCGCGCGCGGTGCCGCGCGCCGGAATCTCCTGCGGCACGAAGAGCACCCGACGATCGCCTCCGCGCAGCAGCCGCGCGAGGAGCGTGGTCTTGCCCGCGCCGTTCGGCCCGCACAGGCGCACCCGATCCGAGCGCCCGAGCGAGAGCCGCACGTCGCGTAAGATCGAGCGCTCGCCGGCGCGGATCTCTGGCGCGTCGATCGTGAGCACCACGCGTCGAGGAGCCGCCTCGAAGTCGACGAAGAGCGCGCGGCCGCGCGCGCGTCTGGTCGCTTCCGCCGACTCGAGCGCAGCAGTCGCTCGCGCGAGCTCCGTCGCGCGCCTCCCGACCGCGCGTCCCGCGCCGGCCTCCGCCC
>JALYRN010000421.1 GCA_030855295.1 Myxococcota bacterium
GAGCACCGGCGCCGCCTCGACCCGCGCGCCGAGCCGCCGCAGCAGCGCGCGCGGCCACGACGGATCGAAGAACACCAGCGCCGACAGCGTCATGATCATCGGGAACATGCCGATGTCGAAGAGCAGCTGCGTCGCCGCGTGGAACGCGAGCAGCGCGGCGTACGCGACCGCCCGCGTCCGCCGCCACGAGAGCCAGATCGGGATCGTCAGGTCGTAGAGGAAGCCCGCCCAGCTCATCAGGTACGCCATCTCGAGCCAGTCGAAGTACGCGCCGAGGATCGGCGTGTCCATCCGTGCGCCGAGCCAGATCTGGAGTGGCTGCGCGTGCAGCAGCCAGTCGCTGGTCGCCTTGGCGAGC
Source organism: Myxococcota bacterium (assembly GCA_030855295.1). Classification (GTDB taxonomy): domain Bacteria; phylum Myxococcota_A; class Polyangia; order Polyangiales; family Sandaracinaceae; genus Sandaracinus. Next base: position 359 of record JALYRN010000421.1, read on the forward strand.
GCCGCGAACACGTACACCACCGCGACCTGGAAGCGCAGCAGCCAGGTCATCCAGCGCGGCAGCGAGCGCACGCGAATCGCCGGCCGCAGCAGCGCATCGATCGACCACGCGCGGTGCAGCGGCAGCGCGCACATCACGAGCGCCAGCAGGCTGACGAGGTAGTAGTGGTTCAGGTACGTCGTGACGTCGATCAGCTCGACGTACGTGAAGAGCGCGAAGAACCCGACGATCGCGACGCGATAGAAGAGCCCGAGCGCGACCAGCGCTCCGCAGAGCGCCATCACCGCGAACACCACGTGGATCCACGGCTCGGGCAGCGGCCGGATCCACTCGAACCCCCAGTACGCGAAGTGGAACGTCGGCCGCACGTAGAAGCGCTCGACCCAGCCCTCGATCACGAAGCGCGTCGGGATCACGAACGCGAGCACGCCGAACAGCACGCGGAACGCCGCGAGCGCGGCGACATCCGCGGGCTCGTGCGCCCGAGACCAGAACCTCGACAGCCAGCTCCGCATCGGTGGGGCGCGACGCGCTCAGTCGTTGTCCTCGGGCGCGCCCATCGGCAGCTCCAGAGCCAGCGCCGTCTTGAGCTCGACCTTGAACAGATCGTCGATCCGCTCCACCGCTGCGTGCATCGACGCGTACGCATCGACGTGCTCTGCGAGGTTCGTCGGATCGACGGACGGCAGCGCCTCGGCCACGGCGATCGCCGCCTCGATCGCGACCCGGAGATCTGCTTCGAGCTCCGCCGCGCCGACCGTCAGCAGGAGATCGTCGAAGCCCATCGCATCCAACTCGCTCGGGACGCCGCCGAGGTAGAGCATCTGGAAGCCGCGCAGGTTCTCGAGGAAGTGCTCGCTCGAGCGATGCGCGAAGCGCGACTCGAGGAGCTCGGGGCAGCCCGCCGTCGCACATGCGCCCGTGAGGGCCTCGAGCTTGTCGTCCTTGATCTGTCGATCCAGGTAGTACATCGCCGAGAAGATCGCGTTCAGCGCGCTCTGCGTGCTCGCGTAGACGCTGCCGCTCTGCCCGGCGCGCGCGAGCTGCCCCGCGAAGTCGCCGCCGCTCGGGTCCCAGGCCGTCAGGAGCTCGCCCGCTGCGCTCGACACGCGCTGTGCGAGCGCATGCGCATGGTCGGCGCGTCGCTCACGGATCGCGGTCTCGCCGAGCGCGCTCCATGCCGCGTCGTCGACGGTGATGCTCGCTCCCGGAAGGCAGCCGTGGTCGGCGCCGGCATGGAAGAGCAGATACTCGATCGCGCCGAGGCCTCGCATAAAGAGCCCCTGCGTGGCGGGCGCGTCGAGATCCTCGTACCCGCCGGTCTGTGTCACCACGTCGATGCGGCACCGGTTGAACGCGGGCCACGAGTAGATCGCGTCGCGGAGCCCGAGGCCTCCGAGCACGTCGGAGGTCTGCATGCCCGCGGGTCCGAACTGCATCAGCTCCGCGCGCTGAGCGACCGCGATCGTGCGTCGCCACGCCTCTCGGGCCGCCGCGAGGTCGTCGGCGCTGCCCGACTCGCCGTACGCGCGCGTCGCGTCCTCCAGCGCCGCCGCCTCGGTCGCGAGCGTCCGGTACGTCGGCAGGACCACGCGCGCTCCGATCGACGCGAGCATTCCGCTCGTGGCCTCCGCGCGCGTGAGACCGCCGGCATCACGCAGCGAGGAGCCGTCGGGCCGCGGCCCCGCATCGCGCGGCGTCGTCGACGCATCCTCTTCCGCCACCGGAGGCGTGTGCGAGGTCGAGGACACGATCACGCAGCCCGCGGTGACGAGCACAGCAAGGACTGCAGGCACCGAGCGCAGCGAGCGAGGGAGCAGATGCATCTTCGACCTTCCATTCCCCAGGGACACGCACGATCCAGCGCGACGGCGGATCGGCCGAGCTTCCGGCCGACCGCCGCGCGCGCTCGTGTATCAGTCGACCGGCAGCACGAAGACCACGGAGTCGTCGTCGTCCGTCCCCGCGACCTCGGCCCCGGCGATGCCGACGATCGCAACCGACATCTCGTCGGGCGCGAGGTGACCACCCCAGAAGAAGTCGGTGCCGCCGAGATCGTACGTGCGATAGCCGCCCTCCCCGAACGCCGCGTCCGGCATCCCGCCCGGCGTGAGCACCGCGATCATCGCGTCGATCTCCGGCATGCCCGTCTTCGGCGGCACCGCCGGATCGACGCGACCGCCGCCGAGGCCCATCACGCGATCGTCGGCCAGCACCAGCACCGCGCGGCCGTTGTCGCTCCAGCCGCCGACGTCGAGGTACGTGATCCCGTCGGTGCCATAGGTGTCGTCGAGCTCACCGGCCGCGGTGTAGCGAAGGGAGATCCAGTCGGTCCCCATGCCCGCGCCCGCCGTCGGCCCGTAGCCCATCGTCACCAGGCGATCGCCCTGGAGCGCCGCGCCGTAGGCCTCGGCGCGGAGGGGCGGCGTGACCACGAGGTCGTGCCACACGCCGTCCTCCGTCGTCGCGTCCTCGGTCGCGAAGGTCGCGTCGAGCACGCCGGCCGGCGTCACCTTGTAGATCACCGGCTGCTGAGTGGTGTCGGGCGCCGTCACGAGCAGGCTGGACGTCAGGTAGCCCGAGCCGATGATGCTGCCGTCGGAGAGCACGCTCGCCGAGCGCGCCGTCGCGCCGGCGCCTTCGAGGTCGAGCGTGAACATGCCGTCATCGCTGAACGTATCGTCGAGCTCCCCGTCCGCCGTCAATCGAACGAGCAGCCAGTCGTCGTCGGTGCGGGGCGTCCCGGGCGTGACCTCGCCGTTGGCGCGCGTGGTGCCGTGCACCACGAGGCGGTCTGCCGACGCGAGCGCGAGGCTCCACTGCGTTTCTTCGCCGGTCATCACGAACGTGCCGGTGTCCGGGTTCTCCACCGCGACGCCGTTGTTGGAATCGACGCGCACGATGCCGTCGGTGCCGAACGTCGGGTCGAGATCACCGTCGGGCTCGAAGCCCACCAGGAAGATGTCGGTGTCCTCGCGATCGACAGCGACGGCCGCAGCAGGATCGTGCTCGGCAGCGCCGGCGATCACGATGCGGCCCGTGGACTGCACGACGATGCCGCGCGCGACCTCGAGCGCGCGGCCGCCGACCGCCACGTTCACGGACGCGATGCCGTCGGTTCCGAACGTCGTGTCGATCTCACCGTCGGGGGTGAGCTTCACGACGATCATGGAGAAGTCGGCGTCGTCGGCGAGCGACGCCGCCATCTGACCGGTCGCGTAGATGTTGCCGGCCGCGTCGTGCGTGACGCCGTAGAGGCGATCGTGGCCGGTGGCCGAGAGCGCGATCACGCGAGGAGCCGCTTCGTCCATGCCGCCGTCCATGCCGCCGTCCATGCCGCCGTCCGTGCCGCCGTCGTCGGTGTCACCGCCGTCGGTGCCGCCGTCCTCGATGATCATCCCGCTGTCACGGCCCGCGTCCGGCGTGCCGCCGCCGTCCGGCGTCGCTGGCGTGTCGCCGCACGCGCTCGCGACCCCCGCGAGACCGACCACCACCGCGACCTTGAGCCACCCGTTCGAAGTCATCACCAACCTCCACGTACCCATCGCGCAGGCGCGCGCCCTGGGAATGATTCTCGATCCCCGAGAGAACGACGATGATAGTCGTTCTCACAACCTACGCAAACGAACGGGCCTCGGTCGTGGAAGGCCAACGAATCGAGGCCAGAGAGGAGGCGGCAGCCCCGCGTCCGAGATGCCAGGGCTGCCGGACGAGACGCATCAGCGCGCCCCTTCGAGGAGAGACACTGGTCTAGTTGAGAATGAGTGTCAACTCCATTCTCACCTGGCGGCCCGAGCGCGGTCGGTCGCGCGTACAATCCGCGCCATGACGAACCGCAAGATCGGGATCCTGGGGACGGGGGATGTCGGGCGCGCGCTCGCGGCGGGTTTCTGCGAGGTGCTGGGTGATCGCGTGGTGCTCGGCGCGCGCGACCCACGCGATCCGAAGGTCACGGAGCGCACCGGGACGCTGCTCGCGAAGCATCGCGGCAAGATCGAGATCGGCGCGTTCGCCGCGGCGGTCGAGGGCGCCGACCTCGTCGTGATCGCGACGCTGTGGACCGGTACCGAGAGCGCGATCGCGCTCGCCGGCGGCCCTTCGGCGTTCGAGGGCAAGACGGTGATCGACGTGACCAACCCGCTGCGCTTCACCGACAAGGGTCCCGAGCTCGCGCTCGGTCACACCGACTCGGGCGGCGAGCAGGTGCAGCGCTGGCTCCCGGGCGCGAAGGTGGTCAAGGCCTTCAACACGATCGGCAACGCGCACATGGTGAAGCCGCGCTTCGAAGGCGGCCCGCCGACGATGTTCTTCTGCGGCGACGACGAGAGCGCGAAGAAGACGGTCGCCGAGATCATCACGGCGTTCGAGCTCGAGCCGAACGACATCGGCGGCATCGACGGATCACGCCTGCTCGAGCCGCTCTGCATCCTCTGGGTGCGGCACGGCGTCCGCAGCGGCTCGTGGGGCCACGCATTCAAGCTGCTGCGCACCTGACGGTTCGCGAGCACGAAGACGTCCGTCCGGGACGCGTGGTCGCGCTACGATGGTCGACGCCGTCCGCGCGGCAGACGGCCTGAGGCTCTTCGCGGCCGAGCTCGCGCAGGATGACCGGCAGGTGGCCGTCGAGATGCGAGCCGAGCAGCGACGCGAGCTGCTTCTTGCCGCTGCTCACCGAGCGCAGCCGAACCCCGAAGACGCGGCCGAGATCGCGGATGCGCACCTGCGGAAGCGCGGAGAGCGTCGAGGCCGCGCTCGGCGAGGTCGGCGCTGGCTTCGGCATGCGTGAGGTCGACTCGCATGGTGGCGGACCGCATCGAAGGAACGGCGTGCCGAGCGTGCGCGCGCGACGGCGTGGCGCGAGGCGAGCGCAGCGTGGTCGTCGCCCCGGGGGCCGCCCGAGCGGCGGGGTGTTTCGCCACCGCCGGGGACTTTTTCCCCCGGACGCGAGGCGCGAGCACGACGACGACCTCAGAAAGGGAGGCGCTGGCGTGCCGGCATGCTGGCATGTGAGTTGCGGACGGCGCGCGCATGGCAACGGTCTCCTCCGCTCCGCGAAGCCGTCGTCGCCGCTGTTGCTCGGAGGGCTGCTCGGCCCGCCGCTGGCCGGATCGGCGTCCGGCGTTCCAGAGACGCTCTGGTCGCGCGCTCACCTTCGAATCGCTCGCCGGTCGCGACGGGCCGCGGAGTGCCCATCGATGATCTGCTGACCTCGACCGCCATCCCTCGACTGGTCCGCCCAGCTCGCGCGTCGCGCCCGACGTGAGGCGCACTCGTCGCTCCGCGCGGTCGGACCTCGGCCGGAGCCGGCGGGCGCGAGCGCTCTGGCGGGGCGAGCTGCTCGCGTCATCGTTCGGCGGCAACGCTCCCCGGCAATCGCCTCTGCCCTCGACATACTCATGCTGCAGAAGCTCATCCAACGTCCGGTCCTTTCGATCGTCATCTCGATCGTCATCGTCTTCGTCGGCCTGCTCGCGATCCAGAGCCGGCCGATCTCCCAATTCCCCTCGATCGCTCCGCCCGTCGTCGCCATCACGATCTCGTACCCGGGTGCGAGCGCGCACGTGCTCGTCGAATCGACCCTCATTCCCATCGAGCGCTCGATCAACGGTGTCCCGGGGATGCGATACATCACCTCGGACGCGACTAGTACCTCTGCCCGGAAGTTCGATCCGGGTTCTCGAGGTAGACGGAAATAGCCGTGCTTCTTCGTGAGTTGAAGCGCGCATGGCAGGACCGAAGGCTCGCTCGTTCGCGCTGAGCGCGATGCTGC
>JALYRN010000422.1 GCA_030855295.1 Myxococcota bacterium
GGACGTGGCGGCGGCGGACCCGGTCGCGGCGGACGCCCCGATCGCAAGCGCCGCGGGCGCGACGACGACGACGACGGCGGCGGCAGCTGGTGAGCTCGCGCGCCGAGAAGCGCGCCTGAGCTCCGACAGAACGTGAAAGGGCCGGTCGCTCCTCCGGGAGCCGCCGGCCTTTTCTTTCGTTCGCTCTACTCGTCGACCTCGATGTCGTCGTCCTGCGCCGTGATCCCGTACTTCTTCATCAGCTTGCGGAAGTACTTGCGATCGATCTCGGCCTCGCGCGCCGCGTGCGAGATGTTGCCGTTGTTCTTCTTGAGCAGCCCCGCGATGTAGTCGCGCTCGAAGCCCGCGACCCAGCGCTCCTTGGCGTCCTTGAAGGTCCCCTCGAGCTCGGTGGAGCGGAAGTCCGGCAGCGGGATCGAGATGTCCGTCTCGCTGTCGACCTCGCGCGGGACGCCGCGTGGCCAGGCGATGTGCTCGGGCAGATCCGCCAGCTCGACGGTGTCGCCCTCGGCGAACGAGACCGCGCGCTCGATCACGTTGTGCAGCTCGCGCACGTTGCCGGGCCAGTCGTAGCTCGCGAGGCGATCGAGCACGCCGGGCGCGAACTGCGTCACGCGCCGGTGGCCCTCCCGATCCTTGTTGAAGTGGCCGTTGTCGAGGAAGTGCCGCGCGAGCAGCTTCACGTCCTCGCGGCGGTCGCGAAGCGGCGGCAGCACGATGCGCACGACCGTGAGCCGGTAGAAGAGATCCTCGCGGAAGCGACCGGCGCGGACCTCCTCTTCGAGGTTGCGGTTGGTCGCGGCGATCACGCGCACGTCGACCTTGAGCGGCTTGGTGCCGCCGATGCGCTTCACCTCGCGCTGCTCGAGCACGCGCAGCAGCTTCGGCTGCAGATCGAGCTGCAGCTCGCCGAGCTCGTCGAGGAACACCGAGCCGCCGTTGGACAGCTCGAAGACGCCGTTGCGCGTCTGGTGCGCGCCGGTGAACGAGCCCTTCTCGTGCCCGAAGAGCTCGCTCTCGATCAGGTTCTCGGGGACGGCGCCGCAGTCGAACACCATGAAGGGTCCGCCCTCGCGCTTGCTGAACTGGTGGATCGCGCGGGCGACGACGTCCTTGCCGGTGCCGGTCTCGCCCTCGATCACGACGGTCGCGTCGGTCGGCGCGATCTTCTCGAGGATCGCGTAGATCTCTCGCATCTTGCGATCGCGACCGATGATGTCGCCGTAGCGATCGCCTTCGGTCGGGACGATGCGCACGCGCTCGTCGAAGGGCTGGAAGCGAATCTCCGTCTTGCCCAGCGTCACGATCACGTCGGGCCGGAGCCACGCCTCGCGGATGCGCACGCGGTTGACGAAGGTGCCGTTCGTCGAGTCGAGATCCTGGATGAGGTACTGATCGCCGTCGATGTAGATGCGGCAGTGGTTGCGCGAGACGGTCTCGTCCTGGAGGACGACGTCGTTGTCCTCCATCGCGCCGATGTTGATCACGTCCTTGTCGAAGAGCATCTCCTCGACCTGTCCGTCGCACGCGACCAGGAGCTTGCAGCGACGGAGCGTGATCGTCGCGGGGCGCCCGTCGATGTACGTGATCTTGGTGGCGGAGGCCGAGATCGCTTCGGGCTCTGACTCTGTCGACATCCGCCGGCGACCTTACCCGCGCCCCGAGGATGGGGTCAACCGTCCCCAGCGATCGTCTCGGGAATCCCGCGATTCCAGCGCCGGCCGCGGACGGTCGTTGCTCAATTCTGGCTCGGATGACACGATCCCGACACGGCTCGGGGGAGCTCGGAAGTACCCGTGATGCATGGCCAGGCTCTGTTCGACAAGATCGTGTCGCTCTCCGGCGTGAGCGCGGTGCTCGCGCCCGGGCTCGTCCGGCGCGCGCTGCTCGACGGCAAGGTGAAGGTCGAGGACGCGACCGCGGCCGACTATCGCGCAGCGCTGCCGCGCCTGCTCGCACGCCTCCGCGCGTACATGCCCGAGGACGAAGCGCAGCGGCGCGCTCGACGCATCACGGGCTTGCTCGTGCAGGTCGATGCCGGTCATGCGTTCGAGGGCGAGGACGAGGGCGACTACTCGCTGATCGGTCGCGTCGCCGAGGCGCTTCGCAGCGGCACGCCGGCGCAGGGCCAGACGCGCCCTCCTGCGGCGCCGTCGAGCAGCGAGATCACGCTCGAGTGGGATCCCGACGAGGTCACGCTGATGGGCCGTCGCTACACCGCCGACGAGCTGCGTCGCCTCGGCGTATCGAAGGGCGACGACGCGGCCGCCGACCCCGACGACGATCCGCTCCGCAAGACGCGCCGCTGACCCTCGGGGCGAGCGATCCTGCAGGCGGCAATCGGCTCGCCCGCTCCGGTCGCTTCCGTCCGCGCGCCGGGCGCGCTCCCGTACGCGCCCTCCGGGGCGAGCACTCCTGCTGTGTCAGTGCGCGGTCGGCTGCTCTTCGGGGGCGCCGCCGCCGCTGCCGAGCGGACGATCGTGGCCGCGAACCGCTGCGCCCTCGTCGCCCTCTTCCGCGGCGGCGCCTTCTTCGGCGTGCTCGTCGGTCAGGCGGTCGGGCGGCTCCATCGTGATCGGGCGCATGCGATCGTAGTGGACCTCGACGGCGGTGCGCTCGCGCAGGCCCTCGACGAACTGATCGATCGCCTGCTGGCGCCGCTCGCGCCAGAGGCGGAGCCGGATCGACGGCGACGCCTCGGCGAGCGCCCGGTGCTCCGCGGGGCGACGGCCCGTGAGCTTGACGATGCTCCACTGTCCGGCGAGCTCGACGGGCTCGGAGACGTCGCCGACCTCGCCCAGCGCGAAGGCGGTGCGCACGAGCGCAGGATCGACCGCGGGGTCTGCGCTGTTCGGGCTGCGGCCCTGGTCGTCGAAGTAGCGCAGGTCGCCGCCGCGCGCGCGGCTCTCGGCGTCGAGGCTCTGCTCCTGCGCGATCGAGCGGAAGGTGCGCGCGTCGGCGGCGCGCAGCCGCGGCACGAGCGCGGTCGCCTCCTCGCGCGTCGCGACGAGGATGTGGCTCGCGCGGCGCACCTCGGCGCGGCTGAACTCCTCGGGATGGGCCTCGTAGTACGTGGCGACGTCGGCTGCGGGGATCGACTCGGGCGTGATCCGCTCGTCGAAGCGCTCGCGGATGAACTGCTGCACCGCGCTCTGCGAGGTCGCCTCGCGCACCTCGGGATCGTCGCCGAAGCCCTGTCGCTCGGCCTCGCGCGAGAGGAGCTCGAAGCGCAGCATGTTCTGGACGAGCTCGCGCAGCTGCGCGGGGTCGCGGTAGCGCGAGCGCATGAACGGCGACTGCCGCGCGATCTGATCCTCGACGTCGCCGATCGTGATCCGCACCTCGCCGACGCGGGCGAGCACGCGCGCGCGGCGGGCGTCGTGCTCGGGGCCGGTCTGCACCTCGGCGGGATCGTCCGGCGTGCGGGGGCGCTCTCCCGGCGCGGGCTGCGGTGCGGGCTGCGTCGGATCGGCGCGCTGCGCGGCGACGTGCTGCGCGAGCGCGCTGGCCGCGAGCGCGATGGCCGAGCCCACGAGGAGGCAGCCGATCAGGACCGTGGAGAGAGCGCGACGCATCGCGGCCTTCATCCCACGCGAGAAAAAGAGGGTCAAGAGCGCCCGCCCGGGCATCGCGACGACCGCTCCGCGAGACGCGGTGGAATCGGGGGCGAGCGGTCGAGTGCTAGACTCCGACCACATGAGCGATCCGGCGATCTCGCGCGTCAGCTACGACGAGTATCTGCGCCTGCAGGGCGAGACGGATGCGCGGCTCGAGTACGTGGACGGAACCGTCCGTCCCCTGCCGGACTGGATTCCGGACGCGCTCGGGATGGCCGGAGGAACACCCGAGCACTCGCAGCTCGCGACCGCGTTCGCGACGCTCGTTCGACAGGCGCTCGGTACGCGGCCCTGTGTCGTGTACGGCTCGGATCTGCGGCTGCGGCTCGAGAGCGCGCGCCGCACGACCTACGCCGATGTGGCGGTGGTCTGCGGGTCGCGGGAGGTGTCACGCGAGGATCGCAACGCGCTCGTCAACCCGACCGTCCTCGTGGAGGTGCTCAGCGAGTCGTCGGAGCGCTACGATCGCGGCGAGAAGTGGCGCCTGTACCGGCAGTGCCTCGAGAGCCTTCGCGAGTACGTGCTGGTGTCGCAGCGCGAGCCGCTGGTCGAGGTCTTCCGGCGAGACGAAAGCGGCGGATGGTCGTTCCGCGAGCACGGCCCCGGCGGTAGGGTCGTGCTCGCGTCGATCGGTGTGGAGATCGACGTCGACGAGCTGTTCCGGGATCCGCTCGCGGCTCAGAAGCCGTAGCCGGCGGAGGCGCCGACGCTGAACCCGTAGAGGTTGTAGGCGCCCTCGACGCGGATCTGGATCTGGCGGATCGGCTTGAAGCGGAACGCGATGCGCGGCAGGTCGATCGTGAACATGATCGGGGGCACGCCGCCCTCGCCGAAGTAGTGCGGGTTCGGGGTGTCGCGCGAGAGCTGGTAGGTGCCGCCACGCTGCCGGCTGTCGTCGAGGCGGCCCTCGGCGCTCGGCATCTCGACGCTGGGCTCGCAGAAGTCGCCGCTCGGCGGCGAGCCGGGGCCGTCGCACGCCGCGTAGGTGTCGGTGCCGGTGCCGCGGTAGGCCTCCTGGCGGTAGAGGTCGCCGATGACGCCGCCGAAGCCGATGCCGAAGCCGAGCTCGAACGCGAACCACTCGGTGATGTCGAACGCCCAGCCGAAGCCGACGCTGCCGAAGAGCACGCCGAGCTCGCTGTGGATGAACTCGGTCTCGCTCTCGGGATCGCCGGCGCCGCGGTAGAAGCCGTCGACCGCGAACGACTGGTAGAAGACCTCGAGCTGGACGTTGAAGCCGTTGCGGCGGTAGTTGAAGTACGCGCCGAGCCCGCCGTTGATCGGGGTCGCGCCCTGCGCGATGAAGATGTTCTGGATGAACGTCGGGACGATCAGGCCGCGACCGAGCACGCCGACGAAGAAGTAGTCGACGTCCGGCAGCTCGCGCGGCTCGAGCCCGCTCTCGCCGCTCTCGACCGGGGCGCGCTCTTCGAGGAGCGCCTGCTCGTCGCCGAGCTCGGCGGAGCCGCCGGTGGTGGTCGTGGTGGTGGTGGTGGTCACCGTGCCGTCGCCGGCGGTGCCATCGCCGGCGGTGCCGTCGCCGGGGCCCGCCGGGACCTCGTCGTCGGTCGCCTGCGGCGACGCGGTCGTCTGCGCGGACGCGGCTGGGACCAGGATCAGGAGCGCGGTGAGGACAAGCGAGGAAGAAGCGATGCGGGACATGGAAGCCTCCATCGATCTCGCATCCTAGTCGGTCCGCGAGGGGCCCGTGAAGTGGCACGCCTCACACGGTCACCGGGCCGCGGCGAGGGCTCACAGGTTCGGGATGCGGATGTGGCTCGCCAGCACCCACAGCGAGGCGCCCCCGGCGAGGCACGCGACGCAGCCCGCGAGCGACAGCCAGACGAAGAACGCGAGCACGCCCCGCGAGAGCGTCGTCCCCTGCATGCGCGACACGCCGACGATCTGGATCGCGAGCCACCACGCCATGAACGCGAGCCCGAAGACGGCGCCCAGCGGCCCGAGGTGCGGCAGAGGCGCGATCAGCGGCACGAGCACGGAGACCGCCTGCGCGTAGCAGAGCGCACGCACGATCACGTGGAACGGCCGCCGCAGCCCGGAGACCGCGCGCAGGCCGATCCACCACAGCGACGCGAGCACGTAGGTGCCGAGCACGAACGCGAGCGGTGAGACGAGCGCCTGGGCGATGAAGTACTCGTCGGACGCCGCCCACATCAGCTGCCGCGCGATCGGATCCTCCTGCAGGTCGGCGCGGATCCGATCGCCGTACGCGAGGTTCACGACGAGCTGGCCGAGCGCGCCGAACACGTGCAGGCCCATGCCGAGCAGCAGCGTCGGCCAGAGCGCGCGCTCGCGCGGACGGTGCGCGAAGAAGGTGCCGGGGCGCAGCAGCACGCCGAAGATCGTCGCCGCGACCGCGCGCGTCAGGCCGAGGTCGGCGCGTCGCTCCCACGGGCTCGTCTCGCCGGCCTCTCTCCGCTCACACGACGCGCAGAGCGACTCGCCCGACGCGAGCACGTGCGTGCAGGTCGTGCACGCGAGGGC
>JALYRN010000423.1 GCA_030855295.1 Myxococcota bacterium
GCCCTCCACCGGCGCGGGCTCGAGCGCGATCGGCTCGCCATCGGCATACGCGCGCCAGCCCGGCGCGAACGCGCGCCGCACGATCGCGGTGCGCGCGCCGCGCGGCTCGAAGACGACGCGCTCGCGCTCGAGGTTCGTGACCTCCGGCGTGATGGCACCCGCCTCGTCGATCACGATGGCCGGGCTCCACCCCGCGAGCTCGTAGATCGCGTGGCGACCGAAGCGCTCGATCTCGCGCGCGTCGCGGCGCAGCGTCCCCGGGAGCCCGGCGGCGGTCACGACGTAGCGCACGTTGACCGCGCGCAGCGCGTCGGGATCGACGCTGTCGACGGTGTTCCGGAACGCCTCGCCGACGAGCACGCCGTGCACCAGCGCGGGATGGCCCGAGAACGCCGGCGAGGCCTGCGGCAGGTGCGTGCTCTCGTCGAGGTAGAGCACGCGGAAGAACGGCGACTGTGGCCGCTCGCGCATCCACGCCCACACCGCGCGCCGATCGCTCCAGTCCGCCAGCGTGCTGGTGTACGTCGCGTCGCGGCGGATCAGGATCTCGTGCGCGCGCTCGGGCGCATCGACCAGGAACGGCGCGAGCAGCGCGACGGTGAGCGCGAGGCTCAGCTTGCCGCGACCGGTCGACCACGTCGCGCGCAGCGCGGGCGCGACGCGCGCGACCAGGTCGCTGATCAGACATCCCGCGAGCGCGAAGAGCAGCGGCTTCGCGATCATCATCATGCGCGGGAACACGATGCGGCCGAGGGAAGGCAGCCAGCGCACCAGATCGAGCTGCAGCAGCCATCCCGGCGACGAGATCAGCATCGCGATCAGCGCGCCCGCCGCGTAGACGCGCCGACGTCCGCGCGAGAGCACGCCGACGATCAGCCCGAGCCCGACCAGCGGCCCGGTCCACGGCCCACCGTTCAGGATCCCCTCGCCCGCGACGAAGCGCGCGCCGATGTCGCCCGCGCCGCGATAGAGCTGCCCGTGATCGTCCATCCACGCGGTGTGGGCGAACATCGGCAGCATCCACCAGCACGCGATCATCCCCGCGACCACGAACACGCCCGTCATGCGGCCGACGTCCTGTCGCAGATCGGGTCGCTCGACCGCGCGCACCACCAGCAGCGCGGGACCGATCGCGCCGAGCGCGAGCAGCGACGCCTGGTGCGAGAAGAGCGCGATGCCGAGCAGCGCCATCGCGCGCGCGCCCTGCGCCCTCCGACCTCCGTCGAGGTACGCGAGCAGATCCGCGAGCCCGAGGAAGAAGATGCTCATCGCGAGGGCCATGGGCCACACGCCGAACATCACGTCGTAGAACCAGCCACCCTCGCTGTGATCGCCCCAGTCGGCGAGCATCAGCATCCCGCCCGCGACCGCGCCGAGCCGCCCCGCGCCGCCCACCCGCGCCAGCCGATACACCGCGAGCGCGACCAGCGCGCGGAAGCCGACGAACGCGAGCGCGTACGTCTGGTGCCACTCGAGGTGCGGCGTGAAGACGCGGAAGAGCAGGATCCAGATCGTTCCGGTCGGCGTGTAGAGCGTGTGCTGGGGGACGCCGGCCTCGACGCGATCGGTCCATCCGCGCAGCCACGGCAGCAGCTCCTCGGCGACCAGCGCGGCCTTGCCGAAGTGCGAGCCGTGATCCCACGAGATCGGCGGGGAGAGCCCCGCCGAGAGGCCGGGCCACAGCTGTGCGATCGCGAGCGCGACGAGCGAGAGCGGCGCGAGCAGTGCCAGCAGCCGCGCGGACGGCGTCAGCGCGCGCATCGGCCTACCGGGCGCGCTCGAAGCGCAGCTTCCACACCATCGTGATCGCCTCGGCGAAGATGCGGCTCGACATCTTCGACTGGCCGTTCTTCCGATCGACGAAGTGGATCGGCACCTCGACCACTGCGAAGCCGCGCCTCATCGCGCGATACGTCAGCTCGATCTGGAACGAGTAGCCCTCGCTGTGCACGTCGCCCAGGCCGATCGCGCGCAGCACGTCGGCGCGGAACGCCTTGTAGCCGCTGGTCAGATCGCGGATCGGCAGCCCGAGGATCGTGCGGCTGTAGAGCGAGCCGCCCTTGCTCAGGAAGTGACGTCCGATGCCCCAGCCCGTCACGCCGCCGCCGGGGATGTTGCGCGAGCCGATCACCACGTCGGCGCCGCGCTCGAACGCCTTGAGGAACGAGGGCAGGTGCGCCGGCTCGTGCGAGAGATCGGCGTCCATCTCGAAGATCAGATCGTAGCCCTCGGCCAGGCCGCGCTGGAACGCCTGCACGTACGCGGTGCCGATGCCGAGCTTGCCCGGGCGATGCATCACCTTCACGCGCGGATCGGCGGCAGCGAGACGATCGGCGACGTCGCCGGTGCCGTCGGGCGAGGCGTCGTCGACCACCAGCACGTGCGCCTCGGGCACCCACCGCAGCACCCCCTCGACGAAGCGCTCGAGGTTGTCGCGCTCGTTGTAGGTCGGCGTGACGATCAGGATGCGCGGTCGAGGCATACGAAGACGGCCCGGCGGAAAGGCGGCGGACGATAGCACGGGAGAAAACGAGCGTGCGGCGGGCGCTCCTGCGCCGGGCCTCGGGGCATGCTGTGCTATACGAAGCGCGCTCGAGAGGGCTCGGATCCAGCGACGCCGAGGCCCCGTTTTTTTCGACGTGCAGAGCATGCAGCGCGACCGAGAGGGAGAACGCGATCGCCGATCGCCTCGGGAGCTCCCTCCGATCGCTGGGCACGTGCTGATCGGGATCGCGGCCGCGATCACGATGGCGATCGCCGACCTGGTGCAGTCGTCGGTGCGCGACATCGCGCCGCGCGTGACCGCAGGGCAGCTCGGCGTCGCGGGGCTGCACCTGCTCGCGCTCTACGGGACGCTCGGCGTCGTCGGCGGCTGTGCGATCGGCGTGCTCGCGGCGGGGCTGCGCCGCTGGCGGGTGCCGAGCGCGGTGCTCCGGCGCGCATCGTGGCGCTCGTGGTGGACCACCGCGGATCCGCCCGGCTTCGCCGCCGCGATCGCGACGCTGATCGCGACGGCGCTGATCTTCGCGGTCGTCGCGCGCGGTCACGTCGAGTTCGCGGCGCGCTTCCATCGCGCGGATCTCGCGGGGTACGCGCTCGGCGCGGCGGTGCTGGTCGCGATCGCGATCGCGATCGTGCTCCGCGCGGTGCTGATCGCGGCGCTGCGCCCGCTGGCGTTCCGGATGGGCCGCTTCGCCTCGATGGGCGCGCTCGCGATCCTCGCGCTGATCGGCGCGGTCGCCGGGATCGCGCTCTTCCTGCGCGCGCATCCCGAGATCCTGCTCGCGTACGCGGCGCCCTCGCTGGCGTGGGGACCGGCGGCGGCGGCGACCTGGCTCGTGCTCGTGCTGCTGCTCGGGCGCGGGCTCGCGCGGGTCTCGCCGCGGCGACTGCGCGTCATCGCCTCGGTGCTGTCGGCCGCGATCGTGCTCGGGCTGATCTGGAGCGCGACCACGTTCGGCACCTCGAACCGCGTGCGGAGCGTCGTCGAGCAGCGGAGCGTGGTGGGGCGGCGCATCGTGCGCGTGCTGCAGTCGTGGAGCGATCGCGACGGAGATCGCTACGCGTGGTCGTTCGGCGGCGGTGACTGCGACGACACCGATCCCGACGTGCACCCGGGCGCGATCGACGAGGAGGGCGACGGGATCGATCAGGACTGCTTCGCCGGCGATGGCGCGCCGGTGATCGCGGCGCGCGGGCGCGGGAACTTCGGCGCGCTCCCGCCAGGGCTCGAGCGGCCGAACGTGCTGGTGATCACGATCGACGCGCTGCGGCGCGATCACCTCGGGGTCGCGGGGTACGAGCGTCCGACCTCGCCGAACATCGATCGGTTCGCGCAGGGCGCGGTCGACTTCGCGGCGGTGGTGCCGCAGTCGTCGCGCTCGCTGCGCTCGATTCCGTCGATGTGGACGGGGAACTTCGCGTCGGAGATCGCGTTCGGGCCCGAGTACCTCTGGCCCGCGCTGCTGCCCGAGAACGTGACGGCCGCCGAGCTGATGCGCGATCGCGCGGGGTACGAGACCTCGGTGATCATGGCGACCGACTACTTCCGGCGGATCGACGGATTCTTCCAGGGCTTCGACGCGGTCACGCAATTCGAGATCCCCGATCCGCCCCGCGACCGCGCGGTGAACCTGGCGCTGCCCGAGCTGCGCCGGCTCGCGTCGCAGCCCGCGCCGTGGCTGCTCTGGGTCCACCTCTACAACGTCCACGTGCCGTACCTGCAGGACGGAGTGCCGTCGCCCTACGGCACCGAGCAGGTCGATCTCTACGACACCGAGATCGGCTTCGCGGACGAGCAGTTCCAGCGGCTGATCGACGCGCTCGAGGAGCTCGGCGTGACCGAGCGGACGGTCGTCGTGCTCGCGTCGGATCACGGCGAGGGCTTCGGCGAGCACGGGACCTTCGGGCACTCGACGACCCTCTACGAAGAGGAGATGCGCTCGGTGCTGATGGTGCGCATCCCCGGCGTCGAGGGGCGGCGCGTCGACGCGCCCGTCGGGCTGCTCGACGTGGCGCCGACGCTGATGAACGTCGCGGGCGTCGAGCCGACGGTCGACGTCTCGGGAACGAGCCTCGTCCCCTTCGCGACGGGAGAGCGCGCGCCGAGCGCGGAGCGGCCGCTCTTCGCGGAGCTGCTGCCGGATGGTCTGAGCCCCTACGACATCAAGGTGATGCGACGCGGCGACGCCAAGCTCATGTGGTGGGTGCGCGACGGGACGTTCCAGTACTTCGACCTCGCGAACGATCCCGGCGAGCAGCACGATCTGTCGGACGACCGCAGGCCCGAGGCGGCCGCGATGCTCGGCGAGCTGCGCGCGTGGGTGGCGCGCGCGAGCCGCGCGGAGAACCGCACCGACGTGTTCGTCGAGCAGAACCGGCTGCGCTCGGTGCCCGCGACCATCACGCACCGCACCGACATCCGCTATCCCGGCATGTTCACGGTCGTCGGCTTCGATCTGCCGGAGACGCAGTTCTCGCCGGGCGATCGCATCCCGCTGACGTTCTACTACCGCGTCGACGGGCAGATCGAGGGCGACCTGTTCTTCCTGGTCGACCTCGTGCCGCCCGCGGGCGTGCGGCTGCCGGCGCACTTCCACGCGTGGCACTACCCGCTGCACTCGCGCTATCCGACGACGCGCTGGGAGCCGGGAGAGATCGTGCGCGATCCGACGCCGATCGTGATCCCGGCAGACGTCCCGACGCCGGTGCGGCTGCGCTTGCAGCTGCGGGTGCGCGACGGCCGCGACGTCCTCGAGGCGACGGCGGAGGGGCAACCCCGGTCGACGGTGCACCTCGCCGACATCGAGATCACCGACGACGGCGCCGCCATCGTCGCGCCGCCGTGAGCCTACAGGAGCGCTCGCCCCGCCCTCTCACTCCCAGGAGAGCTCGGCGAGGCCGGCGCCCGTGCGGTGATGGCTGCGCACGACGAAGCGGATGCGCTGCACGTCGTCGATGCCGACCTCGTGCGTCACGGGCTCGGGGCTCGTCGAGTACGCGAAGCTGCCGTCGATCGCCCGCGCCATGCGCCCACCCGCGTAGATCTCGATGCGGTAGTCGCGCGTCGCGCGGTCGCCGTGGGGCGCGTTGTGCGAGTTGAGGACCGTGACGCGCTCGACCCGGCGGGCGGGCGAGACGCGCGCCTCGACCCAGCCGGTCGTTCCGTCGGGCAGGAGCCAGAAGGTGTCGGGGCGTCCGTCGAGCACGGTCTCGCCGCCGAACGCGGGCGCGCCGGCCCACACCGCCGAGGCTTCGACGGTGACGCCCTCGGGCTCGTGCGTGGCGAACGCGAGGCCGGCGACCACCGCGATCGCCAAGGTGATCGCGCCGCCGATCCGCGCCGCGCGCGCGATCTGGATCTCGCGCCGCTCGAGTCCCGCGGTCGAGAGCGCGCCGTCGAGGGTGCGGCGGGCGTCGACGATCTGACGGAAGAGCTCCGCGTGGGTGGGGCTGACGTCGGCGTCGAGCACGGGCAGCGTCGCGCTGCGCGCCGCCGTGATCGCGGCCTCGACCGCGTCGATGCGCGCCGGCGAAACGCCTCGCGCGCGGAGCGCCGTCGCCCGGACGGTCGCGGGATCGGGCGAGAGG
>JALYRN010000424.1 GCA_030855295.1 Myxococcota bacterium
GGTCGAGCGCGCGTTCGCGTCGGCGCATCGCGCGCGCGCCGGCGCGTCGAGCCCCGCGTTGACCGGCGACGTCATGCGCGGCGCCCTCGAGATCGGCGCCACCGGCGCGAGCCTCTCGGTCGACGATACCGGCTTGGTCGCGCGCCTCGACGAGGTGGTCGACGATCGCGCGACGATGGACCAGCTCGTCCGCGGCGCGCTCGCCGTCGGCGTCGGCCTCCAGTCCGGCAGCCACCCCCGCGGCGCGTACCGCTAGCCGCCCGATCGTGCGTAGCGCGCTCGCGATCGGTTCGTCTCGAGGAGCGGGTCTCGGCCGGGAGTACGCTGCGCGCATGTGGACCGATGCCGCCGATCTCGGAGTCGCCGCCTTCATGTCGATGCCAGGCGGCGACGATCAGGACATCCGAGCGCAGCTCGAGGGCGCTGGCGTCGAGCCCTGGCTCGCGCAGCGCCTCGTCGTGTGGCTGCCCGTCGCGTTCGGACGGCGCCTGCTCGATGGCGTCGCGTTCTCGGACGAATGCATCGGGGACCCGGGGATCGCTCGCCTCGGCGCCGATCCGACGTTCGTCGCCGCGGCGGCGCGAGCGGCGCGCGCGACCCGTGACGAGATGAGCACGATCGCCATGCGCAGCGCGGAGGTGCGGGCGGTGAACGCCGCGCTCCACGCGCGGCCGAGCGCACAGCTCGAGGATCTGCAGCCGGGCCCGCTGGGGCTCGTCGACCCGCTCCTGCCCGTGAGCGCGGGCGACGGCGGCATCCTCGAGCCGCGCGAGCTGTTCGCAGGCTTCCTGCGCGCGCACGGGCACGAGCCCCAGGCGAGCGAGGGAACCGCGAGCCGTGTCGGGGAGCTCGAGATCGACGCGCGCGTGTACCCGCGCTTCGCCGATGGGGTGCGCGTGCAGGTCGACTTCGTGATCCGCCATCCGCGGCTGACGCGAGGCGTGCTGCTCGAGAGTTTCGCGGGCATCGGCCGCACGTGGCGCGACGCGGCGCTCGACGCCACGCGCAAGCTCGAGCGCGGCAGCGTGCACGTGATCATCGCGATGCTGCTCGACCCGACCTCGTGCGCCGACCAGGTCACGTGGGAGCGCTGGCCGCACCATCGCGGCGAGCTGCGGGTGTGCCTCGGCGCGCAGCTGCTCCTGTACGGTGTCACGGGCGTGGACGTCCGCGAGCTCGTCGACGCGCTGCGGGATGCCGTGGCGGGTGAGACGCTGGCGGGCGAGACGCTGGCAGGCCAGGCGGTGGGCGGGGCGGTGCACGCGATCCGCGTCTTCACCGCGCGGCGCGGAGAGCTTCGTCGACGAGGTCCTCCTCGACGGAGAGCCGTGGCCCGCGGGCGAGGCGGCGTGCCGCGCGCACGCGTGGCCGATCCGCGACGCGTTCTGGGGAACGCGGCTGTTCCTGATGCTCAGCCGCTGAGCGGTGGTGCGCTCGGTCGCGCGCTCGCCCGCGAGCGGAGGTTCGACGCGATCGAGAGCACGCAGAGGAGCGCGACGCCCGGGCCGACGAACAGGAGGCCGAGCCGCAGCGCATAGAGCAGCAGCGCGGCGGGGATCGCGATCAGCGCCTCGGGCCCGGGCGCGAGCAGGCGCTCGATCAGATCGGCGGAGTCGAGCGCCCACGCGAGGAGCTCGTGCACGACCGCCATCACGGCGAGCGCTGCGAGGCCGAGCGCGCCGCGCCTCACGAGAGCTCCGGAGCGGTGAGCATCGCGAGCAGGATCGCGTTGCCGATCGCACCTCCGGCGAGGAAGCGCCGGCCGCGATCGCGCTCGACCGGCACGCCGAACAGGACAGCGGTGCGCACGAGCTCGCGGTAGCGCGCGCGATCGCCGTGCGCCCTCGCGGCGCCGATCGCGAACCCGGTCGCCAACAGGCCCACTCCGAGGATCACGGGGCCCGAGTCGATGTCGCCGTGACCGTCGTGGCCCGGCGCGAACTCGCCGATCGCGCCGAACCCCGCGAGCGTCGCGTGACCGTGTCTCGCGAGCCCCTCGTAGAGCACGCGCGAGAGCGTCGGGTCGGCGTACGAGAGGAAGTACGCCGCGACGGCGGTGCCCGAGCCGCGCGGTGCGTCGAGCGCACGACCGGAGCGGGGATCGCCGCGCTGCACCAGATACCCGGAGCGATCGATCCACCGCGCGCGGAAGCGCGCCGACCACCGCGCGAGGAGCGCGGAGTGGTCGCGCCCGGTCGCGCGCTGGTGCAGGCCGATCGAGGCGGCGACCGCGGCGACGTCGGGCGGGAACGACTGGCCCGGATAGGTCTCGAACAGGCCATGCGGCGCGCGGTCGAGCCGCCGCGCGAGCGCGTCGGTCAGCCGATCGTGGAGCGCCGCGTGCGGCGTCTCGGGATCGACGAGGCGCATCATCCCGAGCGCGAGGTTCACGTAGCCGAGATACGCGTGTCCCTCGCCGCCCGGCAGCCCCTCGAGCGGCGCGTCACCCCACATCGTGCGGCCGAAGCGCAGCGTCTCGTCGGCGACCAGGCGATCGGCGGCGGCGCGCATCGGCGGCAGGTACTCGCCGCGGAGCTCGGGGTGCGCGAGCACGATCTGACCGAGGCCGAGGATCGCCATCTGATGGGTGGCGACCGCCCACTCGCCGTCGAAGAGCTCGCTGCCCGTGGAGAACGACGCCGAGCCGTCGTCGATGCTCGCGATGACGCCGCGCGCGAGCGCGTCCTGCGCGTCGCGCTCGCCGTCGAAGAGCGCGTCGGCGTCGCGACCGCAGAGCGGCGCGGGCACGAGCGCGGCGCCGAGCGTGACGCATGCGAGCGCGAGCACCGCGCGGGCCATCGTTCGTCGCATCCGTTCCGAGATACGCGCGGCGGCGCGCATCATGCCGGCCCGCCACGAAATCTCCTTCAGCGCGGCGCCGCGATCGCGAGCGCCGACTCGGCGAGCGCGACCGGCGTCACGACCCGCGCGGCCGGGCTCGGCAGCCTCCCGAGGCGCCGCTCCGCCAGGCGACGCGCCGACGCGCCGAGCGGAAGGTCGCGCCACCGCTGCGGCGTCACGAGCTGAACGCCGATCGCGCGCTCGAACACGAGGTACACGAGCTCGGAGCAGTAGAGGCGCTGGTCTCCCCACCCGAACCGCGCGTCGTACGGCCGCCCGACGAGCCGCTCCCCCTCGCGACGCAGCGCCGCGAGCTGCTCCTCGCTCGGCGGCTCCCGCAGGCGCCGCACCTCGAAGCGACCACCTTCGCCGCGCGCGATCCACTCGTCGAGCGGCGTCCACCCCACCGGCGATCCCGCCTCGAGCACCTCGAGCGTTCCGTCGCGCGCGAGCACGACGCCGACGTGCGTCAGCTCCGAGCCCGTCACCTCCGCGATCACCCGGCTCTGCGCCGACGACGAGCGATGGAACACGAGATCCCCCGCGCGCACGTCGGCCCGCGTCGAGCTGTCGCACGCCGCGAACACGACGAGCACCGTGAGGACGACGACGGAGCGCATCTGCACACGCTGACGAGCGGATGTGGCGATTCGATGGCCGCCGCGCGGAGAATCCCGCGCGCCTGGCTGCTCGCGGTTCCATGCAAGCGCGGCGGTGGTGTGCTGGACCCGAGCACCGCGCCGGTCGTCTCTCCGCCGCAGCGGCGCGCTATGCTTCGAGCCGTGAGCAACCACGACAACCACCGGCGCGCGGAGACGAAGCGGACCGAGACGGGACCGGCGTGGGAGAGCGCCGACCCCGGCGCAGGCTGCAACAGCACGCACGTCGCGCGAGCACGCCGTGGGTGGAAGCGCGTGTCGGCGCGCACCGAGCGACGTACGGGAGCGACCTCGCCCAAGTACGCCGGCTCGGCGCGCGTCCGACCGGCGCTCGAGGGCGACGACTCGTAGCGACATCGCTCGGAGCAGCCGCACCTCGTCGGACGACGGGTGCGCGCGGGCTGGACGGTTCGGCGGTGCGGCGCCAGGGTCTGCGGATGCGCGGAGCGCGAGCTCGCCTCGTCCTCGCGATCGTCGAGACGGATCGCACGTTCGAGCGGCGCGACGTGCGCGGCGAGCAGCTCTGGGTGGGGCGCTGCATCCACTGCAGCTCGGCGCTGACCGTGGGGCCGCGCGGCGAGACCTACGGCGCGACCGTCGAGCACATCGTGGCGCGCACGCACGGCGGCACCGACGCGATCGAGAACGTCGCGCTCGCGTGCGCCCGCTGCAACCACGGCAAGGGCGTCCGGCTCGACCGCCGCCGCCGGGACGATCCGCGCGTGCGGGAGGTCCAAGCACGGATGCTCGCGCGTCGACGCGAGCGCTGGCGCGGATCCGAGTAGCTGCTTCCGGAGCGCGACGCCGCTGGCGCGCGCTACAATCTCGATGATGGACGGGACGAACGAGCGTACCTGCTTCGACATCCTCGCCGAGCTCTTCGAGCGCGACATCGACCTCGCGCTCCTGAAGCGTGCGCAGGCGCGGACGCCGACCGAGCGGATCGAGTGGCTCGAGCAGATGCAGGCGTTCGCCGACGATGCGCGAAAGGCACGGGACAGTGAAGCTCCGCGAGCTCCTCGCCAGACTGACTGAGCACGGCGTCCGCTTCTCGGTCATCGGTGGCGTCGCGTTGATCGCCCGCGGCGTCCAGCGAGCGACAGAAGACCTCGACATCTCGTATGCACGAGACCGTGAGAACCTCGCGCGCCTCGCGGCCGCCCTCGCGCCCATCCATCCGCGCCTGCGCGGCGTTCCCGAGGGACTGCCGTTCGTTCTCGACGAGCCATCGCTGCGCAGTGGGCTCAACTTCACGCTCGACACGGACCTCGGCCCTCTCGTTCTCCTGGGCGAGGTGGCCGGGCTCGGCAGCTTCGAGCACGTCGATGCCGCGTCGAGCGAGCTCGACATCGCCGGCACGCGCATTCTCGTGCTCACGCTCGACGGCCTCGAGGCCGCCAAGCGCGCCGCCGGCCGTCCCAAGGATCTGGTGGACCTCGGCTACATCCGCGCGCTCCGCCGCTGACGACGGCGCCGAGCGAGCGCGCTACGCGGTCCGTCGGCGCACGAGCGCGAGCGCGCGCGTCGACCAGAGCGCCGCCGCGATGAAGACGGCCTGGAAGGGCAGGCGCGCCCAGAGCACCCAGCTCGGCGGCGGCTCGGCGCCCGCGAGCCCGATGCCCTCGACGGCCATGTGCACGTTCGCGGGGAAGACGGCGATCAAGAGCAGCGCGATCCCCCACCCGGCGTGCGCGCGCGTGCGCGGGACGATCGCGGCGGCACCGAGCGCGAGCTCGAAGATCCCCGACAGCCACACGAGCTCGCGATGCGCCGGCAGGTACGGCGGCATCACCGCGACGAACGCGTCGACCGCGACGAAGTGCAGCACGCCCATCACCATCAGCGCGAGACCGATCACGACGGCGAGCGCGCTGCGCGCGCGGAATGAGGTCGGCGGGGTCATCGAGTCGCACCAGTCTGCCTGCTCCCCGCGCGTTCTTCGAGCGCAGCTCGGCCACCTCGTCGACCGGGAGCTCCGGCGCAGTGATCGCGCGGAGCAGCGGACCTGACACTGCGGACGCCTCGTGCGAGGACCGCTCGAACGTGTGTTGTCCGAGGCTCGCGCGCCGCTATCTAGCGGGCGTGACGGACGTGCGAGCAGACACCGCAACCCCGGCGGAGCATCGATCGGACGTCGATGCGCTCGTCGACGCGATCCGCTCCCGTCGCGAGCACATCATGCAGTCCTTCTTGCAGAGAGCGCGCGGGCGGATCGGGCTCGAGCACCTCACGGATCGCGAGGTCCGCGATCGGATGCCGCTGGTCCTCGACGCGCTCGCGCAGCTCCTGATGCCGCGTCCGCAAGACGAGAGCGACGAGCTCGAGCCGCACACCGCCGATCGGCTGGAGCGTGGGTTCGAGCTGACGCTCGTCCTGCGCGAGTACGAGATCCTCCGTGAGTGCGTCGTCGACGCGTGGCAGGAGGCGCTCGGCGCGCTGTCGCTCCCCGCGGGCGCCGTGCGGCGGCTCGGGCACGCGTTCGCCGTGGTCACCGGCTACGCTGCGCGCCGCCACCGCGAGGCGGAGGAGCAACACCTCCGCGCGCTCGAGGTGTTCGTGAGCGCGAGCGCCACGTTCGAC
>JALYRN010000425.1 GCA_030855295.1 Myxococcota bacterium
GCGCGCAGCGCGGCGCGGCGGGCGAGCGCGAGCGGGGCGCTGCCGGCGAGCGCGAGCGCGGTGGTGAGGACGAGGAACGGGATCGGATGCATCGCGCGGGCGCCGGTGCGATCGAGGAGCGAGTACGTCGCGATCAGGACGCCGGTGAGGATCGCGAGGAGAACGCCGCGGCGTGGCGCGCGCGCCGCGGTCGGAGGGACGGTCTTGGTGCGCGCGCCGAAGCCGGTGACGGCGATTCCGACGACGACGATCGCGATCCCGAGCGCGCCCGTGTCCGCGATGCGCTCCGCGAGGAAGACGGCGGCGAGCAGCGGGACGAGCCCAACGCCGAGCCCGCGCGCGATCGGATAGACGATCGAGAGGTCGCCGTGTCGGTACGCGCCCGCGAGCGCGACGAAGTACATCGCGTGCACCGCGCCCGAGCCCAGGATCGGACCGAGCGCCGCGCCGGGATCGAACGCTTCCTCCCCCACCGCGATCACGATCGCGACGGGTGCGAGGGTGAGCACCGCCACCGACATCGAGAGCCACAGGAACGCGAACGGATCGCGCGCACGCTTGGTGAGCGCGTTCCAGGTCGCGTGGAGCGACGCGGCGGCGACCAGGAGGAGCATCGCGCTCGCGCTCATGAAGACGGTCCTGTCTCCGTCGGCCGGGGGCGTCGCGGTCCGCTCGCGTCGATGCGAGAGAGCCAAAGACGCGGTTGCCTATGGCAGTGCGCTCGGAAGGGACGCATATCTGCAGCCGTACGAGAACGACACCGATGAAAATCCGCGACCGAATCCTGGTGATCACCGATCTGATGCTCGGCGCCCTCTACGCCGACGCGACGATGACGGGCGAGGAAGATCGCGCGGCGCGCGAGCTGCTCGCGAAGCTGCTGCTGTGCACGCCGGAGACGCTCCCCGAGGACGTGGACACGCAGCTGCGCGGGTTCTCGCTGCTGACGTTCGACATCGAGCTCGCGGCGAAGGAGTTCCTGCGCGACCCGCCGATGAAGAAGCGGCGCCTGCTCGAGCTGCTCGCGTCGCTGACCGACAAGGACGGCACCGACCTGCGCGAGGACGAGTACCTGCGCGACCTCGCGCAGTGCCTCGGGATGGAGCCCGAGGAGTACGAGGACATCGTGCTCTCGTACGAGATCGAGACGCTGCGCGAGAGCTTCGACCTGATCCGGATCACCGAGCGCGACGATCCGACGGGGCCGCAGCCGGTGCGCGATCCCGAGGAGGATCTCCCGCGCTGGCGGCGCAAGGCGCTGCGACAGAAGCGCGAGTCCGAGAAGGCGATGCAGGCGGTGCGCGAAGACCAGACCGCGAAGCGCCCCAAGACCCAGCCCCCGCCGATCCCCGAGGACGCACGCAAGAAGACGTCGTGAGCGCGGCCCGGAATGCGCAGCGCGAGGCGCCGGTTGCGGCGCTCGTGCGGAGAACACCTCGAGCGCTCGTCCTCTGTGTGGTCGGGGTGATCGCGCTGATCGCGCTCGATCAAGCGAGCAAGATGTGGGCGGCGGGGGCGCTCGACGGGGGGCCGATCGTGGTGCTCGATGGCGTGCTCGATCTCGTGCATGCGGAGAATCCGGGCGGCGCGTGGGGCATCCTCGAGGACGCGCCGCGCGAGCTGCGGGTCGCGGGGTTCGCGGTGGTCGCGATCGCGTTCTCGGTGCTGCTCGGGACGATGCTGGTGCGCGGTCACGGGGGGCCGCTCTTCGCGTGGGGCGCGCCGCTGGTGATCGCGGGCGCGCTCGGGAACCTGATCGACCGGGTCGCGCGCGGGACGGTGACCGACTTCGTGCACGCGCGGTGGGACGGCGTGTTCGACTATCCGGTGTTCAACCTCGCCGACGTGTGGATCTTCGTGGGCGTGGCGCTGCTGGTGATCGACAGCTTCCGGCGCCCGGCACGCGCGCCCGGAGACGCGCAGGCTGCCGCGGCGTAGCGCAAGCGTCGCCCGGGCGAACGAGCCACTGGACAGCCGTTCAGCGACCCGGCACTCTCGCTCTGCGATGCCGCGCGAGCTGCGCAACCCTCCCAACCGCTTCGCCTCGACCGAGCGCGAGTACGACGAAGGCGCGACGCCGCTCGCCGAGCTCACGCCGATCGAGGAGCACGCGAAGTCGATCCTCTCCGAGAACGACAGCCCCGACGTCGGCTTCCGCTTCTCGATCAACCCGTACCGCGGCTGCTATCACGGCTGCGCGTACTGCTACGCGCGGCCCTCGCACCAGTACCTCGGCTACGGCGCGGGCACGGACTTCGATCGCAAGATCGTCGTGAAGGTCAACGCGCCCGAGCTGCTGCGCGAGGCGTTCGCGAAGCGCTCGTGGCAGGGCGAGACGATCGCGTTCTCGGGCAACACCGACTGCTACCAGCCGCTCGAGGCGAAGTACGCGCTGACGCGGCAGCTGCTCGAGATCTGTCTCGAGCATCGCAACCCGGTCGGCGTGATCACGAAGGGGTCGGTCATCCGTCGCGATCTCGAGCTGCTCTCGAAGCTCGCGCGCGAGGCGCGGTGCCGCGTGACGATGTCGATCGCGTTCGCCGACGACGCGACGGGGCGCGCGATCGAGCCGTGGGCGAGCCCGATCTCGAAGCGCTTCGAGACGCTGCGCATGCTCGCGGACGCCGGCATCGCATGCGGCGTGTCGCTCGCGCCGGTGATCCCGGGGCTCAACGACTCGCAGATCCCGGAGATCCTCGAGCGCGCGCGCGACGCCGGCGCGAGCCACGCGTTCATCGTGCTGCTGCGCCTGCCGAGCGAGGTGCTGCCGGTGTTCGACGAACGCCTGCGCGAGGCGGTCCCGATGCGGCACGGCAAGGTGATGAACGCGATCCGCGAGATGCGCGCGGGCAAGATGTACGAGAGCGCGTTCGGTCAGCGACAGGTCGGCCACGGCGAGCGGTGGAAGCTGATCCAGCAGCTCTTCGACATGCACATGAAGCGGCTCGGGCTCGATCGGCGCAGCTCGGCGATGGACCTCGAGGGGGATGAGCCGACGACGTTCCGTCGGCCCGAGCGCCAGATGACGCTGTTCTGAGGGAGCCGATCGGGACTACAGAGCTTCGATGGACGAGCGCATCGCGCGCGTGGTCGCGTACCACGAGCGCACGAAGCACGGATATCCGCAGCGGTTCGCGCGCTCGCTCGGGCATCTCGACTGGGCGGCGCAGCCGGATCCGTTCCGGCGCTACGAGGGCGCGGAGCTCGTGGTCCTCGAGGAGGTGCCGCCAGGCGAGGGGCGCGAGGCGACGTGGGGGCGCGTGTGCAGCGGCACGGTGGACGCAGCGTCGGTCGATGCGCGCGCGATCGCGCAGCTGTTCTACGACTCGCTCGCGATCTCGGCGTGGAAGCAGGCGGGATCGTCGAAGTGGGCGCTGCGCTGCAATCCCTCGAGCGGGAACCTGCACCCGACCGAGGGATATCTGCTCTGCGGTGCGGTCGACGGAATCACCGAGACGGCGGCGCTCTTCCACTACGCGCCGCACGTGCACGGGCTCGAGCGGCGGCGGGTGATCGCGGACGACGCGTGGCGCGTGCTGTCCGCGCAGCTGCCCGAGGGCGCGATCGTGATCGGGCTGACGTCGATCGTGTGGCGCGAGGCGTGGAAGTACGGCGAGCGCGCGTTCCGCTACTGCATGGAGGACGTCGGCCACGCGATCGGTGCGGTGACGATCGCGGCGCGGACGCTCGGGTGGAGCGTGCGGACGATCGAGGGGCTCGGCGACGATGCGATCGCGCGGCTGCTCGCGGTCGGCGATCAGGTGGGGCCCGAGGCGGAGCGACCGGACGTGCTGCTGGCGATCGTGCCGCGCGGCGACGCGGGCGGCGCGATCGCGGTGGCGCTCGATGAGGCGGAGCTCGCGTCGCTGATCGCAGCGCCGGCGATCGGGGTCGCGAACGCGCTGAGCGAAGACCACCACGACTGGCCGGTGCTGGAGGAGGTCGAAGAGGCGACGCGGATGGATGTGCGCGGGAGCGCGGGGCATGCGCTCGAGATCGGCGTGGCGGTACGCGAGTCATCGGTCGAGACGCGCCCGCTCGTGCGGCGGCGTCGCAGCGCGGTGGACATGGACGGAAGGACGTCTCTCCCGCGCGCGCGCTTCTTCGAGATGCTGCGCACCCTCGTGCCCGCGCTGACGCCCGCGCTGTGGGCGCTGCCGTTCCGCGCGCAGGTCCATCCCGTGATCTTCGTGCATCGCGTGGAGGGCATCGAGCCGGGGCTCGCGCTGCTGGTGCGCGACGCCGAGGACGAGCCGGCGCTGCGCGGTGCGATCGCGCTCGCCGAGGACTGGACCGCGCTGCCGGACGCGCCGGACGATCTGCCTCTCTATGGCATCGCGAGCGGCGATGCGCGGCACATCGCGCGCGCAGCGTGCTGCCATCAGGACATCGCGGCGGATGGCGCGTTCGCGATCGCGTTCCTCGCGCGCTTCGAGCCTGCGCTCGAGGCGCACGGCGCGGCGTTCTACCGGCGGCTGCACTGGGACGCGGGGCTGCTCGGTCAGCTGCTCTATCTCGAGGCCGAAGCGGCCGGCGTGCAGGCGACGGGCATCGGCTGCTACTTCGACGACGCGATCCACGAGCTGCTCGGGCTCGGCGATCGCACCTTCCAGGTCCTCTACTGCTTCACGGTCGGGGTCGCGGTGCACGATGCGCGCATCCAGACGCTCCCGGCGTACGGCCAGCGCAGCACTCTCCTGGCGCCGCGATGATCGGGAAGGCGCTCTCTCAGATCAGAACGTGACGGGGTGGTGTGTTCGCTTGCCGCTCGCCTGGCCGCTGGCGGAATCGCGCGGGCGACGGACGACATGCCCGTCGGTGAGCGCTGCCTCGGACGCGACCACGACGTCCTGCTCGCAGAGCTCGCCCTCGTCGACCGAGACCTCCCACGACGCCTCGCACTCGGGCGACGCGCTCGGCACCGCGCACCCGCTCGCGACCGCGATGCACCCCAGAACCCAGACTACGTGCTTCATGCCCGGCACCCAGAGCACTGCGCATGCCGCGGAGGATCTCCCGGCGATCGCGAAAGAGGCGCGGCACTCGAGCGTGCGCACACGCGGGCGGCACGCGGGCGGCACGCGCGCCGGCGTCGGTCGGGAGCGGGGCTGGTCGCCGTGCATCGAACGATCGCCGAGGTGAGGTCCGCCGTGTCGCCGGCGCTCATCGCGTCAGGTTGGCCAGCAGCGGGACGACGACGCCGCGGAGCCAGCCGAGGGTGATCGGGGTGAGCATGAGCGCCACTGCATAGTGGTAGACGAGGTTGAGGAAGAGGAGCGCGCGGATCGCGTCGCGCTCGCTTCGTCGCAGATCGTCGACCAGCGGGCGGCCCAGCGGGCCGTTGGGATCCTCGTGGCCGCGCAGCGTCGCGAGGGCGCCGAGCGCCGCGAGGTGATCGGTCGGCGGGGCGTCTCCGAGGCTCGTGGCGCGCACGCGCAGCTTGCGCCGCTGGTACTGCAGGAACGAGAACAACCCGATCCACAGCGGCGCGAGGATGACGAACCCGAGCCCTGCGAAGAGGAGTTGGAGCGAGACCTGGTTCGACATGGCGGCGGCATCGTCGCCGAGCGACGGAGGTTGCGCGCGCTGGACGCACTACGGCAGCTCGAGACGGAGCTCGGCCAAGTGGTGGAGGGGGACCTCGGCGGCGCGAGAGGCGAGGCCGAGCGCGTCGAGGGCGTCGGGGCGGATCGCGCGGGCAACGACGGTGAGCTCGAGCGCGACCGCGTCAGGGGGAGGGATCAGGCGAAGCGTGCGGATCTCACCGGCGGCGAGGCGGCGGTGCTCGATGTGATCGGCGTCGGTCGGGAGCGCGACCGGTCTGTCGCCGCGCATCGGGCGATCGCCGAGCTCGAGGAGGCGCTCGGGCGCGGAGCGCGCGCCGTGCGCGTCGATCCAGATCGCGTCGACGCCGAGCTCGCGCAGCATCGCGATGCCGGTCGGGACGTCGTGGCCGCGGGCGACGTTCTCGAGCTCGAGGATCACGGCGCCGTCCTCGAGATGCGCGCGGAGCTCGAGCGCCGACGCGAGCAGCGCGCGGGTGCGCTCGGCGGCGCGCGCGGCCTCTTCGGCG
>JALYRN010000426.1 GCA_030855295.1 Myxococcota bacterium
CATCTGCGTCGTCCGCGCGTCGGCGCCCGCGCTGATGACGTGCCGAGCGCTCGGCGGAGGCCTGCAGGGCAGCGGCTTCCACACGACCCAGCTGCTCGGCGCCGAAGACGGCGCGGCCACGCCGCTCGTCCTGGTCGGCAGCGTGTTCGAGGCGGAGTCCGGGGTCTTCGAGGCGATCTCCGGCGACCGCGTCCCGGTCCCGCCAGACACCTACGACGCCACGCAGCTCGCGAGCGGCGTGGTGACGCTGTCGATCCTCGACAAGCGCGTCCTGCTCGGCGCGGCGAGCGCGCCCGAGCCGCTCGCCGGCACCGATCCCGTCGAGCACGGCCACGATCCCAGCGCGCCGCAGCTCGCATCCGACGCCCTCGTGTGGCTCGCGCGCGGCCGTCTCTTCGCGCGCGATGTCGGCGCGTCGACCGCGACGGATCTCGGAGCCACCGCGATCGATTCGATCCCGATCGACGTGAGCGGGTGCCGCACCGCCGATCTCCTCGCGCTCGATCTCGACGCCGCCGGCTTCCTCCTGCGGAGCGGCGGCGGGTGGTCGATCGCGCGCCCCGAACCGCCGCTCGAGAGGCCGCTGGAGGGCAGCCTCTCGTATGCATGCGACGACCAAGGAGTCTCGGCGATCGCCGTCGCCCACGACGCACGTACCCCCGGCGCGCCGACGACACTGACGGAGGCCCGCTGCACGCCCGAGGGCTGCCGCCGCGAGCAGGTCGAGCTCTCCGATCTCGGGCACCTGGCGGGCTCGCCGGTCGCGGTCCGGCTCGGCGATCGCATCCTCCTCGCGTTCCATCGCACCACGCCCGAGGGCGCCGACGCCGGCGTGCGCATGCGCCTCGCGCCGCTCCGTGAGCTCGGTGGCGCACCGGAGACGGTGCTCTTCGATCCGCTCGAGCTCGAGCCCACGCGCGACACCGCGACCCACGTGCGGCTCGCGCTGCACGCGCGTGGCGATGCCGCCTGGGTTCTCGTCTTCCACGAGGGCGCGTGGATCCCGATCGCCGTCGCGCCGGACGGCGCGTTCGAGGCGGTGCGTGCCGCGGCCGCAACACCATGATCTCATTATGAACTCGTGCGCACCACCATCAGCCGCAGCTCGGTCATGTCCTCGATCGCGTAGCGGATCCCCTCGCGCCCGAGGCCCGATGCCTTCACGCCGCCGTACGGCATGTTGTCGACGCGGAACGACGGCACGTCGTTGATCACGACGCCGCCCACCTCGAGCTCGTCCCACGCCTGCTGCGCGCGGAAGAGGTCGCGCGTGAACACGCCGGCCTGCAGCCCGAACGCGCTGTCGTTCACCTCGGCGAGCGCATCGTCGTAGCGATCGAACGAGGAGAGCAGCGCCACCGGCCCGAACGCCTCGTCGCGATAGAGGGCGCAGCTCCGGGGCGTGCTCTCCACCAGCGTCGCGTCGAGCATCGCCCCGGCGCGCTCGCCGCCGGTGAGCACGCGTGCGCCCGCCTGCTCGGCGTCGCGGATCCATCCCTCGAGACGCTTCGCCTCGCCCTCCGAGATCATCGGCCCGACGAACGTGTCCTCCGAGCTCGGATCGCCCGCGCGCAGCGCGCGCACCGCGGTCAGCATCCGCGCGCGCACCGCGTCGTAGAGCGACGCGTGCACCAGGATGCGCTGCACGCTGATGCAGCTCTGGCCCGACTGATAGTACGCGCCGCTCACGAGCCGCTCGACCACGCGATCGAGGTGCTCGTGCTGATCCGAGTCGACGATGCACGCGGCGTTGCCGCCGAGCTCGAGCACGACCTTCTTCTTGCCCGCGCGCGCCTTGAGATCCCAGCCCACCGCGGGCGACCCGGTGAACGACAGCAGCCGGAAGCGCTCGTCGGTCGTGAAGAGATCCGCGCCTTCGCGGTGCACCGGCAGGATCGAGAACGCGCCCTTCGGCAGCTCCGTCTCCGCGAGCACCTCGGCGATCATCAGCGCGCCGATCGGCGTGCGCGACGCCGGCTTGAGCACGAACGGACAGCCCGCCGCGATCGCCGGCGCGATCTTGTGCGCCGCGAGGTTGAGCGGGAAGTTGAACGGCGAGATGAACGAGCAGGGCCCGATCGGCACGCGCTTGGTGAACCCGCGGTAGCCCTGCGCGCGCGCGGAGATCTCGAGGTTCAGCACCTCGCCGTCGATCCGCACCGACTCCTCCGCCGCGACGCGGAAGGTGTCGATCAGCCGCGTCACCTCGCCGCGCGCGTCTCGGATCGGCTTGCCCGCCTCGATGCAGAGAGCGCGCGCGAGCTCGTCCTGCAGCTCGCCGAAGCGGCGCACGCAGTGCTGCAGCACTGCCTGTCGCGCATACGGCGGCATCTGCGCGAGCGGCCGCTGCGCCTCGACCGCCGCCGCGATCGCGCGCTCGATGTCGGGTGCGCGCGCGAGCGCCACGCGCGTCACCACCTCGCCCGAGTACTTGTCGGTGACCTCGAGCTCGGTATTCGGCTGCTCGGGCTCGTTCGCGACGTAGAAGGGATAGGTCGGTCGCAGCATCGCCGACGCTAGCACCGCGCCTCCGCGCCGGCCGCCGGGTGCCGCGATCGAGAGCGCGCCGAGCGCGCGTCGATCGCTCGACGCACGCTCGGCGCGGATCTCACGTCGTGGCGCAGCGCGACGAGCGCGTCAGATCCCCCACTTCCGCGTGATGTACTCCTGCACCGCGGTGGTCTCCGCCGTCGTCAGGAGTCGGTCGTAGACCAGGATCTCACCGACGCGCCCGCGGAACGAGGCCGTGGGGCCGTCACCGATGACGAACGCGTGGCTCGCGCCGCTCGCGGTCTGCGTGATGACCGTCGAGTCGCTGTTCGCGAGGAGATTGCCGCCATCGGCGACCGCGATCTGAACGATCGAGATCGCCGACGACCCGCTCCGCAGGACGCGGATCAGATCGGGCACCGTCACCGGACGCGTGGTCACGACGTCGTCGCCTCCGGTCGTGCCCGCCGGCGAGCGATGCACGAACCGGTAGCCCCCGGTCGCGGTCTCGAGGAACGCTGCGTAGCTGGTCCCGCTGCGCGCCGAGAAGATCGTGCTCCCGGCGATCAGCCCGGTGGGGCCGGCGACCACGAAGACCGTGAAGTCCTCGCCGGTCAGGGCGTCCGTGCTGCCGGTCGACGCGACGCGCTCGCCGCCCGCATCGAAGAGCACCGCCGCGCGCCCGTTCCACGCATCGGTGGCCAGGGTCGGACGACTGCCCGACGGGCTGACGAGCGGGAACGAGCCGACCCGGCTCGGCCACGACGTGACCTCGCCCGCGGCGTTGGTGACGACGTTCGAGTGATCGGCGTCGTACCAGAGCCGCAGCCCCGTCGTGACGTCGAGCGCCGGCTCACACTCCTCGCCGACGAGCTCCCAGCCGGCCGCGCAGGTGTCGCACGTCGCGCCGCCCCAGCCCTCCTCGCACACGCAGCCGCGCTCGCCGGTGTCGGTGCTCTCCTCGCACATGCCGCGCGTGCCGCAGTCGAGCGCGACGCCGCCCGTGGCGTCGCAGCCCAGCGCGCACGTGCCGTCGCCGTCGACGTCCTGGTAGCCCACGGCGCAGTCCGCACAGTCCGCGCCGGTCGTTCCCGTCGGACACTCGCCGGCATCGCCGCCGGCGGCATCGATCGGATCACTGCCAGCGTCGATCGGGTCACCGCCGGCGTCGGCACCTCCTCCCGCGTCGATCGGCGACATGCCGGAGTCGCCGACGACCGGGTCGTCCCCTCCGCAGCCCATCCCGACCGCCATCACGAGCACCGAGGTCAACACGCAGCGCATGGAAGAAGTCATCGTGCTCGCACCCTCCGGCCGGCCACGACGGGCCGGCAATGGCAGAGAACGTGTGCGGCCGCAGAGGGTCCCTCCATGGTCACCTCGCGCCGCGCGCGGTCAGGAATTGCCTAGGGTCGAAGGAATTGCCTATGTCGCCGGAGCCCTCGATCAGCCACTCTCAGCCGTGTGGGAATTTCGGCTCTCGCGCTGCTGCGGGTCGTCGAGAGCGCCGATCGCGTCGGCGATCTCGATGGCTGGTCGCAGGCCTTCCGCGAAGGCCTGATGCGCAGCACCGGAGCGCTCGGGTGCCAGCTCCTGCGCGTGCGCGACGGCGGGACGAGCCTCGAGGCGCTCGGCCGCGAGGACGCCTGCGCGCGCGAGGTGATCGCGTCTGGTCACGCGAGCCTCGACGAGGCGCAGCGTCGCCGCATCTACCAGCGCGGGGCCACCGTCGTGTGCCTCGCTGATCTCTATGACGACGCCCACCCAGCGCCCGCACCGCTCGCCGCCGCGCTGCGCGCTGCGCAGGTCGAGGACGTGTTCGGGCTCGTCGCGTCACCCGGCGTGAGCGTCGGGCTGTTCATGCCATGCGCGCAGCCGATGGAGCTGCGGAGGCGACAGCTGCTGCTCTCGCTCGCGCATCACGTCGGCGCCTCGGTCGCGCTCCGCGCCGCCCTCCATCAGGAGTCGCTCACCGACGACGAGCTGCCCTCGCGCCTGCGAGGAGCGCTCGGTGAGCTCGACCGGCGACGCGGCTGGGCACGGCGGCACGGCGACGCCGACGACGCGGCGAGCGCGCTCGCATTCCTCGCCGCGCTCTCCAGCGAAGGCTTCGCCGTGGTGCACGACACCCGGACCGGGCGGCGCCATCGGCTGATCGCGGTACGAGTGAAGGACCCGGCCGCGACCGCGATGCGGACGCTCGATGCCGGCGAGCGCAACGTGCTCGAGGGCCTCACGCGCGGCCAGTCGCTCCAGGAGATCGCGTTCGATCTCGGCGTCGCCGAGGCGACCGTCTCCGGTCGGATCTCGAGGATCCGAGCCAAGCTCGGGATCGACCCGCGCTCGGAGCTCGTTCGCGCCGCGAGGGGCCGTGTCGGCAGCTGAGCACCTCGTCCGCTTCGAGCACGACGATCTCGAGGTGCTCGTGCTCGACCTCGAGCTCCCCGAGCCGGAGCTGCCCGAGCTCACCCCGAGCGAGCGAGAGATCGCGATTCGCATCGCCGACGGCCTCGGCAACGCGGAGGTCGCCGCCGAGCGCGGCGTCGCGGTGCGGACGATCGCGAACCAGGTGCGGAGCATCTTCCAGAAGCTCGGGTTGTGCTCGCGGTGGGAGCTCTCGATGCTCCTCACCCAGCGCGCGCTCGAGCGCGGCTCGCGCCCCGCGGCCCCGGAGGTGATCACGACGCGGCGCGGCGCGCGCAGCGACTCGCGCAGCGGGATCGTGAACTCGGCTGCCACCGTGGACGTGCTCCGCACGGCGTACTCCACCGCGGGCGCCGACTTCGAGGACGCCCGCGTGCGCGGCGGGATCTCGCTCGTCGGCGACGGAGCGCTGCACCGCGAGGACTACTGCGCGCTCTTCGAGGAGCTCGCCGCGATCACCGAGCAGCCGGGCCTTGGCCTCGAGCTCGCGCGGGCACTCCCGATCGGCACGCTCGGTCTGCTCGAGTGGCTGAGCCTCAGCGCACCGACGCTCGGTGACGCGCTGTCCGTCGTCAGCGAGCACGGCGGACTGCTCCATGCGGGCGGTCGCCGCGTGACCCGCGCCCGCGGTGATCAACTGGCGATCGCGTACTGGGTCGAGGGCGCGCGCGCACCTCGCGTCGTCGTCGACTGGTCGTTCGGGTGCCTGTACGAGCGCCTGCGTGCGACCGCGAGCAGCGAGCTCGAGCCGATCGAGGTCCGGGTGCAGTACGCCGATCCGGGCGACGGACGCGCCGAGGACTTCTTCGGATGTCGGGTCCGCTTCGGCGCCGCCGTGAACGAGATCGTGGTGCGCCGCGACGTCGCGGATCTTCCGCTCGCGAGCGCCGACCGTCCGACGTTCGAGATCCTCTCCGGCGTGGCCGAGAGGCGGCAGCAGACCGCACGGCGACCGACGCTGGCGTCGCGCGCACGCGACTCCATCGCACGCGCGATGGAGAGCGGGCAGTCCCCGCGAGCGCTCACGACCGCGCGACGACTCGGTATTTCCAGGGCGGCGCTCGAGCGCGGGCTGGCCGACTCTCATCAGCGCTTCGACGACCTGCTCGCCGCGTGCCGCGTCGACCGTGCGGTGCGCGCGCTGGAAGGCAC
>JALYRN010000427.1 GCA_030855295.1 Myxococcota bacterium
ATGCCGGCCTGACGCGCGCGCCGCTGCGGCCGCGCTTCGCGTGGGAGCGCGTCGCGAGCGCCGCACGCTACGAGGTCCAGCTCGACGACGGCTGCGCCGCCGGCGCGCCGAGCGCGTGCGACTTCGCCGCGGCCCGGGTGCGCACGATCGTCTCGACGAGCAGCGCGCGCGCCGACACTCCGTCGTGGATCTTCGAGCCGGGTGAGGATCTGCTCCTCGCGACCGCGACGCGCGGTGCGCGCGTGCACTGGCGCGTGCGCGCGTGCGACGCCGAGGGCACGTGCGGCGCGTGGTCGCCCGAGGTGCGCTGGCTCGACGTCGGGCGCGATCGGCACGACGTCGACGGAGACGGCCGCGGCGATCTCCTGGTGGGCGCGCCGGGCACCGACCGAGGGGCGCCCGACGCCGGAGACGTGCACTTGTTCCGCGGCACCGACGCGGGGTTCTCGGCGACCGAAGCGCCGCTCGACGTGCCCGCGACCGCGGCCGGCGCGTGGCTCGGGAGCGCGATCGCGCTCGGCGATCTCGACGGCGACGGCCTCGCCGACGCGGTGATCTCGGCCTCGAACGCCCACCCCACGGGCAGCGGCGCGGGCTCGCTGATCGTGCTGCGCGGTTCTGCGACGAGCGGGCTCGATACCGCGCGTCCGATCATGATCGCGGCGCCCGATGCGGCGTACGCGCGCTACTTCGGAGAGAGCGTCGCGATCGTCGACGACGCCGACGGCGACGGATTCCGCGACGTGCTCGTCGGCGCGTCGCGTGACGGCGCCGCGGGGCGCGCGTACCTCTTCCGCGGCGACGCGGGCGCGGTCCTCCTCGCATCGCCCGCCGCTCGCTACGACGATCCGGATCCCGGCGCCGGAGGACGCTTCGGCTTCACGGTCGCGGCCGCGTTCGACGTCGACGGAGACGGTCGCGGCGATCTCTTGATCGGTGCGCCGTTCGCGAGCGACGCCGGCGGCGCGGAGCGCGGGCGCGCGTGGCTCGTCCGCGCGAGCGCGCCGGCCTCGCCGATCGCGCTCATGGGCGCAGCCGACGCGGAGGTGTTCTTCGGGTGGTCGCTGGCGGGCGTCGGCGACCTCGACGAAGACGGGTACGGCGACATCGCGATCGGTGCGCCCTACGAAGATCTGGAGGTCGCCGCCGACTCCGACGAGGGGCGGGTGTACGTCTTCGCCGGCGGCGCGGCGGGCGTCGATCCCGCGCGCGTGCTCGCGCACATCGCGCGGAGCACCGGGTACGACTACGTGCACGCGGGCTGGTCGCTCGCGGCAGGCGACGTCGACGGCGACGGACATGTCGATCTCGTGGTGCCGGAGCCGGCGATCGACGTCTCGAGCACCGGCCCGATCGATCGCGGGTTGCTCGCGGTGCACCGCGGCAACGGGCGCGGCGGCTTCGAGCCGGTCGCGACGGTGCTCTATCCCGACGACACGCAGGCATCGATGGAGTACGGGCGCTCGGTCTCGGTGATCGACGCGAACGGCGACGGGCGTGCCGAGGTCGTCGGCGGGGCGCATCGATGGAACTCGACGTCGGACGACGCGGGGCGCGTGTGGTGGCACGAAGATCCGTTCGGCGCCGATCTCCGTGGTGAGATCTCGGCGCCGACCGCGACCGGCAGCGCGTACTTCGGATGGGCGCTGCCGGGCTCGGTGGGACGCTACGATACCCAGCTCGACACGCCGTAGCGGCGGTCGTCGGCTCGTCTACTGGCGCGGTCCGTTGGTGCGTCCCGGCGGCGTCGGCGACTGCCACGGCTGCGGCGGCGGCATCGGGCGGGGCGGCACGATCCGGGGAGGAGGCGGCGGCCGGCTCGCGAACGGATTCAGGACCGGCGGCGGAGGGCGGCGCGTCGTACGACGCGGCGTCGACGAGGACGAGGAGCGTCGCGTGGTATCGGGCGCGCTCGACGCGGTGCTCGGCGACGGGGTCACGGCGCCCTCGACGGCGCCCTCGCGGCAGCCGAGGTGCAGCGTGAACGAGCGGAACGTGCCGGTGTCGCCGCCGGCGTCGTCGTGCACCGCCACGTCCCATCGGCCGCGCGCGTTCTCGCCTGCGAGCGCCTGCAGCGCGCCGCGCCGAGCGCTCCAGTCGAAGGTCGTCACGAGGTTCGCGCGCCCGCCGCCAGTGTGATCGTGGAGGGTGACCGAGGTGCCGCTCGGCGACCGGAGCACGACGCGTAGATCCGCGATGAACGAGTGTCGGATGTCGACGTCGACGACGGCGCGATCGATCGTGCAGTCGGTCGGGACGTCCAGCGACTGGCGGGCGACGCCGTGGTCGCGGATCGGCTGCGCGGTCGCCGCGGTGCCGACCAGCTCCGGGCCTCCTGCGACCGAGCCGATCGCCGGCCCCGAGTCGGCGTGTGCGAGCTGCGGCGAGGCGGCGCCGAGCGTCGCGTGGAGCACGACCGCTCCGCCGATCAGCCGTCCGTTCACTTCGGCGGCGGGGCGACCCGGCATCTCGAGCACGTAGCGACGCTCGCTGCCGATCTCGGTCGGCGCGATCGTGACGACGAACATCGCGGGCGTGGTGCCGAGGACCTGGCCCTCGGGCGTTCGCACGGTCGCGCCCACCGGCTCGCTCGTGATCGTGACGCTGACGTGCGTGCGCTCGTCCGGCGCGCCGGACGACGATGCGACGGCGGTGCTGCTGCTGCTGGCGGGCGCGATCGCGAGCTCGTACGGGAGATCAGTGGCGTCGTGGAGCGATGCGACGTGGATGGCGTAGTCGCCGGGCCCGGTGATCGTGACGTGCGGCGCGTGCCCGGAGCCGCTGTCGCTGTCGCAGCGGACCTCGCCTTCGCCGGCGATCGCGATCGCGAGCGGACCTCGCTGGGAGCGCGCCGTGATCGTGATCGGGGTGGCGTCCTCGAGGTGGACCACGTGCTCGGGCGCGGAAGGATCGAGATAGCCCGGGCAGCCCGGGCTCAGCTCGATCGCAGGCACGACCGCGTGCGTCGAGCCGCTGAGCGTGGCGCTCGAGGCGACGCTCGAGACGGTGACCTCGGCGAAGCGCGGCTCACCGGGACCGCTGCACGCAGCGAGCAGTGCCGCAGTCGTGAGCGCTGCGGCAGTGGTGAGCGCTGCGGAACGATGGCGCTCGATGCGGAGCATCATGCGGCCTCCTCTTTCTCGTCGGGGGAAGCGGGCGAGGGCCCGAGCGAAGGCCGCCCGCGGGCGGGCACCGGGATGCGCGACGGACGCTCGAGCGCGAGCCCGCTGGCGAGCCGGCGATCGGGCATGCGCAGGAGCAACAGCGACGCGAGATAGAAGAGCAGCGCAGCGAGGAGCAGCGGCGTGCGCAGCGGGCGCATCACCTCGGCCTCGCCGGGGAGCTCGAGCACGCCGAGCGGCGCCTCGAGCACGCGGCCGCCGCCGATCGCCGCGAGCCGCTCGAGCGAGGCGAGCTCGGGACCGAACGCGCGCAGGGCGACCGGGAACGGCTGCTCGTCGCCGGCTGCCGCGGTGGGCTCGGGATCGAAGGGCATGCGAGCATCGACGAGGAACGTGAACCCGACCGGGAGCTCGGCTTGCCACACGCCGGGTCCGCGCGGCGCGAGCTCGAGCGCTTGCCCGGCGCCGCGCTCGCGGAAGAGGCGGACGATCGGGGCGGGCTCGATCGCAGCGAAGGGCGAGGTCACGGTCACGAGCCGCACGTCCTCGCGCAGCGGATCGGCCTCGATCGCGATGCGCGGCGGCTCGATGGTGCGATTGCGCAGCATGCCGCGCGCGAGCGAGGACCAGAACGTTCGGAAGCCCGGCCACGCGCGCAGCTGATCGGCCCATCCGCCGCTGGTCGCGCTCGTGAACGTCGCGACCTGGCCGAGGCCGCGGTGCCAGTGCGCGAGGAGCGGCATGCCCTCGGTGGCCGTCAGCGCGACGGTCGCGCCGCGGCGCGCGGACGCGAGCGCGTGAC
Organism: Myxococcota bacterium; assembly: GCA_030855295.1. Taxonomy (GTDB): domain Bacteria; phylum Myxococcota_A; class Polyangia; order Polyangiales; family Sandaracinaceae; genus Sandaracinus. Next base: position 3,925 of record JALYRN010000427.1, read on the forward strand.
CGGTCAGCGGAGGCGCGCTGTCGAACGACACGCCGTCGAGCATCGCGAGGTGCGTCTGCTCGCGCGGTCGGAACGAGACCTGTCGGTGCGCGGGCGGCTGCCGGTACATCGCCTCGCTGACGACCAGCGAGGTCAGGCCCGCGGCGCTGGTCGTGTGATAGCGACCGCGTCCGATGCGCGCGATCTCGGCGAGGAGCTGCGAGTAGGAGCCGATCGTGATCGTCGAGATCGACACGCCGCGACCGGCGAGCGACATCGCGGCGGCGATCGCCGACTGCGGCTCGCTCTCGCCGTCGGAGACCAGGATGACGTGGTGGATGTAGCGCGGATCGTTGGACATGATCCGGTTCGCCGCCTGGACGGCAGCGGCGATGTTGGTGCCGCCCGACGCGTTCAGGCCCTGGATGAAGCCGATCACGGTGTCGGCATGATCCATGGGCACCGGCGCCTGCACTCGGTCGGCCTCGCTCGAGAACGCGACCGACCCGACCAGCGCGTCGCGTCGGAGCGCGCGCACCGCGGCGACGCCGGCGCGCCGGGCCTGCTCCATCGGCGCGCCGCTCATGCTCGAGCTGCGATCGATGACGATCACGAGCTCGAGCGGGCGCGGCTCCGGGAGCGCGGGTGGGGGCTCGATCGGCTCGATCTCACGGAGGATCCGCGGCGTGCGCCGGACGGGCTGCGCGCCGGTCACGGTGATCAGGCCGCCGCCCTGCTCCTCGACCCAGCGGCGCATCGTGCGCTGCTGCGGCTCGGAGAGATCGCCGAGCGCGATCTCGTCGGCGATCACGAGCGCGTAGGGATCGTACGCGGTGAGCTCGGTGAAGGCGGTGGTCGGGGGCGCGACGTCGACCTCCATCCCCGACTCGCGCAGCACGCGCGCGAGGGCGGGCTCGGCGCGGCTGGGGTCGGCGTGGATGCGGACGCGCGGCTTGGGGAGCACCTCGACGAGCGAGCGCCAGCGATCGTTGAGCGTGATTCCGTCGGCGTGCGCGAGCACCTCGAGCTCGTGCACGCCGGGCTCTTCGGGGAACGCGACGGCGATGCGGCGGGTCGAGCTGCCCGCGGGCACGTCGACCTCGGTGGTCGCGACGCTGCGACCGTCGAGGAACGCCTCGAGGCGCACGTGTCGCGGGGTCGCGGCGTGGAGCGTCGCGGAGACGTCGAGCGTCTCGGCGGCACGGACGAGTCGGGGCGCTTCGAGCGAGGAGATCGCGACGGAGTCGATCGGCGGCGAGCCGCCGATCGGCAGGACGGAGACCTCGACGCCGGCGCGGTGAGCGGCGTCGATCGCCGCGGGGAGATCGCCAGCGGGATCCCGTCCGTCGGTCGCGAGCAGCACGCGCCGAACCCGGTCGCGCGGCATCGTCGCGACGGCGGCGGACAGCCGCGTCGCCACGTCATCGCGGCTGCCCTGCTGGCGCGCGCCCGCGATGCGCATCGCGGTGTCGGGATGCGTCTGCTGCATCGCGGCGAGCTCGCGCTCGAGCGCGTGTCGCTCCTCCGGCGCGATCGCCGTCGACCCGTCGATCACCGCCGCGACGGCGAGCTCACTGGTCGGCCACGTGATCCGCAGATCCGCCACCGAGAGCACCACCAGCGCCACCACCGCCGCCCGAACGATCCCCGCCAACCACCGCCGCCGCGCCGACAGCGCGAACCTGCTCCGCACCCCCAGCAAGAGCAGCAGCGGCACCGCGGCCAGCCCCCAGAGCGCCAGCCCCCACCCCACCGAAAAACTCACGACTTCCCTCCGGGGACAGGATCGATGGTCGTAAGTGCCTGTTTTCTAACGGAGTTCTGGTGATACTCGTACAAAGCGTCACGGTGGATACGTGCGGGCGGAAAAGCCTTGGAAAACGACAGTTTGTACGACTGTCCGCAGGAACCCTGCAATTCCGCGATGTTGCGCGGCCGATCCTGTCCCCGGGTCATTCGAGCTTGCCTCGGTGGAGGAGGAGCCATTCGAGGAGGAGGAGGGCGAGGAGGGCGGCGGCGACGAGGATGGCGAGGGGCGGGAGGGAGCTGCGGGCGGCGAAGCGGCCGCCGGTGGCGCCGGCGCCGAGGGGGCCGGCGTGATCGGTGGCGGAGTAGGCGATCGCTCGCTCGCCGGCGTGCCAGATGCCCGCGCGCGTGACC
>JALYRN010000428.1 GCA_030855295.1 Myxococcota bacterium
GAGCAGCGCGGCGCCGGTGCGCCCTGGCGACCCCGCGAACACCACGACGTGGCCCGCGCTCCCCTTGTGCGCGTCGCTCGCGCGCGGCGGCACGAGCGACGCGAGATCGCTGCGCTCGAGCAGCGACGACGTCGTGATCGGCGGCGGCGGTACGCCGATGTCGACGCACACGATCTCACCGGCGTGCGCGACGCCCGGGTGCTGGTGCAGCCCGCGCTTGTGCGCGGCGAACGTCGCCGTCAGCACGGCCGGGAGCGCGACCCCGAGCACGTCCCCGGTGTCGGCATCGATCCCGCTCGGCAGATCGAGCGCGAGCCGCGGCGCATCGGCGGCGGCCAGGCGCCGGATCGCCTCCGCCCGGAAGCCGTCGATCCCGCGATCGAGACCGGTCCCGAAGATGCCGTCGACGATCACGGTCGCGCGCGCGGACATCGCGTCGAGCGCATCGAGATCGTGCTCACCGATCTCGCGGACGTCGACGCCGAGCCCGCGCAGCGCGTCGAGGTTCGTCCTCGCGTCGCCGCTCACCTTCGAGGCGTCGCCGAGGATCGCGACCTCGGCGCGGACACCGCGCACACACAGGTGTCGCGCGAGCACCCATGCGTCGCCGCCGTTCTGTCCGAGGCCGCCGACGATCAGCGGACGACGCAGCTCGCCGCGCATGCGCTCGCAGAGCACGTCGGTCGCGCCCCGGCCGGCGTTCTCCATCAGCACGAGCCCTGGGACGCCGGCGGCGATCGCAGCGCGGTCGAGCGCGCGCGACTCGTCGCGATCGAGCAGCGCTTTCATCGAGCGACGCTCTCGCGCCCGGCGATCACCGCTGCTGCTCGCCTTCCTCGATCGCGCGGAGGAAGCGCGCGACCGCGCGGTCGAGACCGACCAGCACCCCGTCGGCGACCAGCGCGTGGCCGATGTTGAGCTCGACGATCTCGGGCACGCGCGCGACCAGCGGCACCACGTTCCGCGCGGTCAGGCCATGCCCCGCCGCGACCTTCAGGCGGGGCGCCGACGCCGCCGCGTACGACGCCGCCTTCGCGAGGCGCTCGAGCTCGGCGTCGCCGTCTCCACGGCGCGACGCCTCCGCGAAGTCGCCGGTGTGGAATTCGATGCACGCGCAGCCCGTCTCGATCGAGGCCTGCACCTGGTCCTCTTCGGGGTCGATGAACAGGCTGGTCGGGATCCCACTCGCCTCGAGGCGCTCGCGCACGCTCGCGATCGTCGCGACCTGTCCGCGCACGTCGAGGCCGCCCTCGGTGGTGCGCTCCTCGCGTCGCTCCGGCACCAGCGTCACGAGATCCGGCCGCACCTGCAGCGCGACGCGCATCATCTCGTCGGTCGCGGCCATCTCGAGGTTCAGCATCGTCTTGACGGTGCGACGCAGCACCTCGACGTCGCGCAGCTGGATGTGACGACGATCCTCGCGCAGGTGCACCGTGATGCCGTGCGCGCCCGCCCACTCGCAGAGCATCGCGGCCTCGACCGGATCGGGATAGTCGGTGCCGCGCGCCTGACGGATCGTGGCGACGTGATCGACGTTGACCTGTAGCCGGACTCGCATCGCGCTCCCCTTCCCTGGGCGCGAGAGCCTATCACGCCCCCCGCGCGCGTCCGGCCTGCGCGAGGAGCCAAGAACGCTTTCGAGCAGGAGCCAGGAGCCCCTCGGGGGCCGGCGAATCGTCAGACGTCGATCAGCAGTCCGTCCTCGGCCAACGTCAGCTCACCGGCATAGCCCTCGTCGCGCACCTCACGCGCGATATCGACTCCGTCGCACATCGGGTAGAAGTGAGTCAGCACCACGCGCGACAGCGCCGCGTCCACGCACACTTGCGCTGCCGTCTGCGCATTCAGGTGCTTCGTCGTCGGACGCGATGCTGGATAACTGCACTCCAGCAGCGCGAGATCGGCGCCCCGGCAGAGCTCGACGAGCTCGGGGCACTTGCCGCTGTCGCCGCTGAACGCGAGCGTGCGCGCGCCGCATCGCACGCGCAGCCCGAGCGCGCCGCCGACGTGCATCACCTCGCGCGCCTCGATCGTGAACGGACCGACGTGGCGTCGATCGCCGCTCTTCATCTCGATCGTCTCGCGCGCGCCCGCCGCGTCTGCGACCGCCGTCCCGTAGAGCCCCTCGATGCCGTCGATCAGCGCTCGATGGCCGACGGGGCCGATCATCGCGAGCCGCGTGCTCACCGGAGGATCGAGCACGTTGCGCCCGAACATCACGGCCGCGAGATCACCGCAGTGATCGACGTGATGGTGGGTCACCGCGATCGCGCGCACGCGCTCGAACGTGATCCCGAACGAAGGCCAGCGCCGGGTCGAGCCCGGCCCGCACTCGATCAGCAGCACCTCGCCGGAGGGCGCGATCGCCGCATAGCCGCTCGCGCCTCGCCGCGGATGTGGGATCGCGGTCCCCGACCCCAGGATCGCGAGCTTCACTTCGCCGCTTCGGAGAGCGCGTCAGACATAGTCGCCGCCGACGCGCACGAGCGTGTGGTGCTCGTGCGTGCGACCGAGCACGACGTCGACCATCTCGGTGCGACAGTCCGCGTGCCAGACGAGCAGGTGCGCGACGACGCGCAGCAGGTCGGAGTCCTCGATGTGCGGCGCGCGATCGAAGAGACGCACGCCCCACTGCTCGCTGCCCTCGAAGATCTCGGCGCGCGCGATCGGTGTGCCGGACTCGTCGATCACGTCCCAGTGTTGCTGCGCCTTGACCGAGACCTCGTCGATGCGCGTCTTGCCGGCCGCGGCGCGCGCATAGCGCATCCGGTTCGGCGTGGTGAGCCCCGCTGCGTCGCCCATGCGTTCCCCCCGCCGTTCTCCGATGCCGTGCGACCTAGACCGTGTAGCGACGTCGCAGCAGCTCGCCGATCGCGTCGCCGATCGACTTCTCGGTGTACCCGTGGTCGCGCTGCAGGCGCGCCATCGTGCCCCGGGCGCGGCCCTGTCGCTCCGCGTCCATCTGGCCGGTGTCCTCGCCGAGCACGGCGAGCACGTCCCGCGCGATGTCGGCGAGCTGCTTCCTGCGCGTGCCGTACGTCGCCTCGCGAACCTGCTGGAGGTAGCGCGGGAAGAGGCGCTGCGACTCGACCTTCTTGCCCGGGTTGTCGATCGCGTGGGCGGCGACGCCGCCGATCAGATCCCGCCGGAACGCATCGTTGTTGCGCGTGACGCCGAGCATCGCCTCGACGCTCTCCATCAGCTTCGGATCGGGCTCCTCGTGCTGCCCGGTCATCGTGTTGTAGATGCGCTCTCGCTTCACCCAGTTCGACACGTGCGTGATGTAGCGATCGAAGAGCTCCAGGTACTGCGTCTCCTCGACCAGGCCCGTGCTCCGGCGGAACTCGTCGTCGACCCGATCGAGCCAGCGCTCGCGCACCACGTCGACGAAGCCGCGGTGATCGTGGTAGCCGGCCTCCGGCGTCTCCTTGAGGAAGTCGTAGTCGTCCGCCTCGCAGAGCTCCTTGATGCGCGCGAGCACCGCGAGCGGCGACAGGCACGTGAACTGAGGATCCTGCGCGGCGTCGAGCAGCAGCACGCGGATCTCGCGCGGCGAGGCGCCGGTCGAGCCCTCGTAGAGCGGCCACGTGTCCGACTCGTGCTTCACCTCGGCGAACCCGCTGCGCAGCAGCTGCGCCTCGTCGTTCGAGAAGCGGTTCGGGATCTCGAGCTGCGAGTAGTACTCGGCCTTCTCGATCGGTGTCAGCGACGCCGCGAGCTGCCCCAGCTTCTTGTTCTCGTAGCTCTCGACCTGCGGCCGGCGGAGGCGCGTGAGCACCGCCCAGAGCGCCGCGACGTAGGTCGCGTGCGGCGCCACGTGCGTGCGCACCTGCGGCACGATCTGCGCGTCGTAGATGCCTTGTTCTCCGCGGAAATCGAGGAGATACGGAACTCGCACGAGCGAGAGCCGGCCGCGGAACGAGCGGTACTCGTGGTGCTCGCGGAACGCCTTGAGGTGGATGTCGTTCGACGTCGCGACGAAGATCGCGTTGAGCGGCAGCACGCTGGTCGCGAGCGCGATCTCGCCCTCCTCGACCGCGAGCAGCAGGTAGCGCCACGCATCGAGGGGACGCTTCAGGAGATCGCTGAACTCGACGATGCCGTTGGTCGCCTCGACGAGCTCGCCGGTCGTCTCGAAGAGCGTCAGCGACGCGAGCGACGCCGGCAGCGCGGCGAGCGAGCGATCCATCGTGATCTGTCGCTCCTGGGCGTCGACCGCCATCTGCGGCCCGACCGTCACCGCGCCCTGGCGATAGCGCTCGGAGATGTACACGCGCTCGACGCGCACGTGCGCGAGGACGCGCCGCAGATCGCCGCGATACGCGGTGAGGAGAGCCTCGAAGATCTTCTTGTTCTTCGCGCCGAGCTGCCCCTCGACCACCAGCGAGGACGGCACCTCCTGGATGCCCGACTTGTCGTAGGCCTCGCGCACGAGCCGGCGGCGCTCGGCGATCGGCAGCAGCACGAGCGGGTTCTCGCGGACCTCGCTCGGCATGCGCAGATCGATGTTCGCGTCGGGCAGGTGCGCGTACGTGTCGCCCTCGGGGAGCGCGTCGTCGTTCGAGCCGAAGCCGATCGTCCGCCCGTCCCGGCCCCGCGGGAAGATCCACGAGAAGTAGTAGAGCGCGCCCTCGTCCGTCTCCGAGTACGCCTCGAGGCCCTTCATCATGCAGTGCACGAAGGTCGACTTCGCGCTGCCGTTCGGCCCGTGCAGCATCACGAGCTTGTTGATGCGGCCCTCGCGCACGAAGTTGCCGAGCACGCGATAGAACGCCTGCTGGATCTCCTCGTGGCCGACCAGGTAGTCGTGGCGGCGCCGGCCGTCGGTCTCTCGCAGGAACGCGAGATCGAAGAGCTTGAACCGCGTCGTCGGCCCGCCCGCCTTCGTGAGCGTCTCCTTGCCCCAGTGGTCGAAGCAGTCGCGCATGTAGCGCGCCGCATCGCGCGTGTGGCGCCACGGGTTCTCGCGGAAGAACGCGAGGTACTCCTCGAAGGAGAGGACGCGCTTCTGGGACTGGTAGCGCTCGCGGACGGCGTCGCCGATGCGAGCCATGTCGCCCTGAGCCTCCGCCTGCGGCGGCAACGGGTTGTCGATCGGGTTGGCCAAGGTCGGTCGTGCCTCGTCGCAGGATGGGGAAGGCGGACGCTCGAGGGCGGTCGGTTATTGCGTCGCGGTCGTGGGCGCCTCGCCACCGGCCTCGACCGGCAGCACGAGCGCGAGCGTGCGGCAGTCGGGCATGCACGCCTCGGGCGTGCACACGGCGAAGTCGACGCGCGCCGTGACGCGGTGCTGGCCTGCGCCGGTCGGCGTGAACGGCACCTGGAAGCGCGCCCGCGGCTCGCCGAATTCGGCGGCGTCGTCAGCGCCGAGCTCGGCGTCGGGGAGCGTGACCTCCCCGGGCGCCTCGAGCTCGATGGTCAGTGGATAGTCGGCGTTCACGTGATAGCCGCCGCGCGGGGTCAGCGCGATCTCGAAGCGGCCCTCCTGGCCCGTGGCATAGGGCCCGGACGCGCTCGCGCGAAGCTCGAACGAAGGATCTTCTGCGACCTCGCGCGCCTCCGCGGGATCGCCGCAGCCGCCACCGGGCGCGGTCGGCGCCGTCGGCACGGCCGCTCCGCCGCCCGAGACGGGGCTCGCCTCCTCGTTGCTCCCACACGCGACCAGCGCGAGCGCGCACAAGACGGTCCCGACCCGAAGCATTCCGCTCATGATCACCCTCCGACTGAGTCCACAGGAGTGCTCGCCCCGGAGGGCGCGTACGGGAGCGCGCCCGGCGCGCGGACGGAAGCGCCCGGAGCGGGCGAGCCGATTTCTAGACAGCCTTGGAGTGCTCGTGCTCGCTCGATCGGCATACGATGAGGGAGCCCGAGCCGCAGAATCGTGCTCAGTCATGTAGCACACCGCGCCGTGGAGCCGGCAAGCGCCCGGGGGCGCCGCGGCGTTCCGGTATCGTTCGCGCTCGGGGCGCTCGCGATCGCGCTGCTGGCGGTCGGCTGCGCGTCGAGCCCGCGGCCGTGCGCGTCGAGCATCGCGTGCGGGGAGGGGCGTGCGTGCATGCT
>JALYRN010000429.1 GCA_030855295.1 Myxococcota bacterium
CCACGAGCGGAACACCGCGAGGATCGCGCGCTCGAGCTGCTGCCGCGGATCGGTCGGGAACTCCTCGCCGACCTGCTCGCGGTACACGCCGAGGAAGCGCTTCACGAGCTCGCGCAGATCGCCCTCGCCGAGATCCTGATCGGTCATCGCGCCGCGCTCGTTCTTGAGCGCGTCCATCGCGTCCCCGAACGCCTCGCGCTTCGCGCCCATCACGACGTTGCCGAACATCTCGATGAAGCGCCGGTACGCGTCCCACGCGAAGCGCGGGTTCTTCGTGCGCTTCGCGAGCCCGGCGGCGACCTTCTCGTTCATCCCCAGGTTCAGGACGGTGTCCATCATGCCGGGCATCGAGACCGCGGCGCCCGATCGCACCGACACGAGCAGCGGCGCCTCAGGGTCGCCGAAGCGCAGCCCCATCGCCGTCTCGACCTCGCGGAGCGCCGCGTCGATCTCGGGCCACAGCTGCTTCGGCAGCGCGTCGCGCTCGCCGCGCGCGGCGGCCTCCGCGACCTCCTTGCAGACCGTCGTGCCGATCGTGAACCCCGGTGGAACCGGCAGCCCCGCGGTCGCCATCTCGGCGAGGTTGGCGCCCTTGCCGCCGAGCAGGTCCTTCATGTCCGAGCGACCGTCGGTCGCGCTGACCCCGAAGCGATGTACGAGCCTCTGCATGCGCGCGTTCTTAGCAGAGCGCATGCCGCGCGAAGCGTGAGGAACGTCAGCGCGAACGCACCATCCGTGGCGGGGGTCGATCAGAGCGTGATCTCGCCGCCGACCCGGACCATCGCGGAGAAGGAGAACGTGTCGAGGTCTCCTCCGACGCCGCGCAGCGGGAGCCAGCGGGCGTGATAGCCGATGCCGACGAAGAAGCCGTGCTCGCGGTAGTCGAGCTGCGCGGTGAAGAAGGCGCCAGTCGCGAGCGCGGTGTCGATGCCCACGCTCGGCGCGAGCGCGTTCCAGAACATCGAGGCGCCGATGCCGCCGCCCAGCTGCAGACCGCGCGGCCCCCGACGGTGCACCCACGCGCGATAGGCAGCGCCCGCGTCGAGCTCGAGCGCGAGGGTCTTGCCGAGCGTGGTGCCGACGCGGACGAGGCCGCCGAACCCGGACGGCGAGTGGAGACGCACGTCGAGCGCGGCATGCGCGCCGGTCCACTCGACCTGCTCGCCGGGCTCGCGGAGCTGCGAGACGCCATGGTCGAACGAGAGCTCGAGCGCGCTGCGGCCGGGCCGCTCCTGCGCACGTGCTGGCGTGCCGACGAGGAGCGAGAGCGAGACGGAGAGCACGAGCGAGGCGAGCGCGAGACGAACGAAGCGCATGGATCGATCTCCTATTCCGAGGCGGGCGGCCGAGGGGTCAGCACGATGGGGTAGGCGCTCATGTCGGTGACGAGCCCGGGCTCGACCCGCACGAACCACTGGAGGCCGAGCTCGCGCGCGGAGTAGCCGCCGTAGCGCGTGCCGTTCGTCTCGAGCTGCAGCGCGACGAAGTACTCGCCCGGCACCGCCGGCACGAGGAAGGTCCGATCGAAGAGCTCCTCGCGCGCGAAGAAGTCGCGCGGCGCGTCGACCGCGATCGGCGGGCCGATGCCGAACCCACCGGGCGGCGTGGACGCATCGCCCGAGAGCGCGATCGCGGTCGGCATCGCGGACGGCACGCCTGGCAGCGCGCGGAACCGCCCGCGGATCCAGCCGATCTCGGGCGCGGGCTCGCCCGGAAGATCGAGGGTCGAGACGTGGGTGTGGCAGATGGTGCACGAGCCGTTGCCGATGCGACCTCCGAAGCGCGGATCGATCGACTCGGCGCGCACGCCGAGCGAGCCGAGCGCGTGCGATCCGAGCGAGCGCTCGGTTGCCGGACGCGCGGTCAGGCCGGCGGCGACTCCTTCCGCGTCGCGCAGTCGCCGATCGACCTCGTCGCGCCAAGGCCAGCGGTGCGCAGCGTTCGCGCGGAGCGCGGTGAAGTACGCGCGCCGCGCGGCGTCCAGATCGCCGTCGCGCAGCGCCATGTCGCCGATCATCGCCATCATCGCGGGGATGCCGTAGGGCGCGATCGGGGAGTCGAAGATGCGGCGCGCGCGCTCGATCGAGCGGCGGTCGCCTGCGATCTGCAGCGCCGCGGTGGCGGTGCCGACCTCGTCGAAGGCGCGGCGGGCTTCGTCGATCAGCGCGGGTGACGCGTGCTCGTGGCTGCCGACCGAGAGCGTCAGCCCGAACAGGTTGAACTCCGGGTAGCGCTCGGCCGATGCGCGCAGCGCCTCGAGCGCCCGCTCCATCGCGTCTTCGTCCTCGGCGCTGCGCGCGATCGCGAAGCGAAGGAAGGCGTGCCACATCGCGAGGCGATCGTCGTCGGGGAACGCCGTCATCGCGTCTTCGAACGCGACGAGGCCCTCGTCCGCGAGCTCGGGCCGGCCGAGCTCCGAGACGCCGAGCATCGCCGCAGCGCCGATCGCGCGCGAGCGCTCGGGGCTCTCCGGCACGTCGTCGTGCAGCCATCGCCACACGTCGTCGAACGCGCGCAGGTCGTAGCCCATCGTCCACATCACGGCCGCCAGCGGATCGCCCGGATCCGCGGGACGTGGCGGTGGCGCCTCGGGCTCGACGAGGCTCGGAGGAGGAGGGGCCTGGCTGGATGACACGCAGCCCGCGAACGCCAGCGCGATCACGAGCATGCGGCGCGAGGCACGACGCACGAAATCCATGCGCTCAACCTAGAGAGCGGGCGCCGTCCTCTCCATCCATCGAAGGTCACGATCGCGGGTCATGCCCCGACCATGACCTTCGGGTCTTCTGCGCTCAGATCAGGCCCAGCTCGCGCGCGCGCATCGCGGCCTCGGTGCGGCTCGACACCGCGAGCTTCTCGAAGATGCTGGTGACGTGGTTCTTGATCGTGCCCTCGGTGACGAAGAGCGCCGCCGCGATCTCCTTGTTCGACGCGCCGCGTCCGAGCCGCTGCAGCACCTCGAGCTCACGCGCCGTGACCAGCGACGCCGGCGCGGCCGGGCGCGCGCGCAGGCGCGACAGCTCCGCGATCACCTTCGACGCGACCGAGGGCTGGAGGAACGACTCGCCTCGCGCCGCCGCGCGAATCGCCTCGCCGAGCCGCGCCGCCGTCGCGTCCTTCAGCAGGTAGCCGACCGCGCCGGCGCGCAGGCCCTCGAAGATGACCTCGTCGTCGTCGAACGTGGTCAGCACGACCACCTTGCAGCGCGGCTGCTGCACCTGGAGGCGCCGGGTCGCGGCGACCCCGTCGAGCACCGGCATCTGCATGTCCATCAGCACGACGTCGGGCGACAGACGCTCGCACGCGGCGAGCGCCTCCTGTCCGTTCGCCGCCTCACCGACGACCTCGAGCTCGGGATCAGCGGACAGCACCGAGCGCAGCCCCTCGCGGAAGAGCGACTGATCGTCGACCACGAGCACGCGGATGCGCGTCATCCCGGCACCTCGATCCGCACGCGCAAACCTCGGCCGGCGGCGGTGTCGATTTCCATCGAGCCGCCGACCAGCTCGACGCGCTCGCGCAGCCCCGCGAGCCCGTGTCCGATCGCGAGCTCGCCCGCGCCGACGCCGTCGTCCTCGATGCAGAGCGCGACGGTGCGCTCGCCGTAGACGAGACGCACGGTCGCGGCGCTCGCGCCCGCGTGCCGGCGGGTGTTCGTCAGCGCCTCCTGTGCCGCGCGGTAGAGCGTGAACCCGACCGCGCCCGGCAGCGGCCGCGGCGCTCCTTCGGACACCAGCTCGACGTCGAGGCCCGACGCGCTGGTGCTGCGCGTGAGCTCCGCGATCGCCTTCGCGAACGCCTGCGGGCTCGAGGGCACCACGCGCAGCATCGCGACGGAGCGCCGCAGCTCGCCGAGGCCGTCGCGGAGGATCTGCTGCACGCGCTCCATCCTCTCGTTCACCGCAGCATCGGCGCTCTGCGTCCGCGCGGCCTCGAGCTGCATGCTCGCGACGGTCAGCGTGTGGCCGAGCCCGTCGTGCACCTCGCGCGCGATGCGATTGCGCTCCTTGGTCGTCGCGAGCTCGCCGACCTGCGTGACGTAGTCGGCCAGCTGCGCGTTCGCCGCTCGGAGATCGCGCAGCAGCCGCTCGACCTCACCGCGCGCGGTGCGCTCCCGGCGCACGAGCTGAGAGAACACCGCGACGAAGCCCGCCGCCGACGCGAACCCGACGCCTGCCTGTAGGGCGACCGGCGCCGCGTGCGCGCGCGCGACGATCGCGCCGAAGACGACGACCAGCGTCGCGACGAGCGACAGCACGGCGCGCGCCGGCAGGAACAGCACGGCCATGCTGACGAGCGGCATCGCGATCAGGAACGCGCGTCCCTCGCTGAGCGCGAGCGCGCCGCAGACGAGCGGCACCTGCAGCGCGAGCACGACCGCGATGCGACGTGCCGAGCTGCGCTCCGCCCATGCCATGCCCGCGGTCGCGAGCCCGAGGTAGGCCGCGCTCAGGGTGGCGAGCATCGTCAGCGCCGCCGCGCTCGACCCCGGTGCGCCCGCGATCACGGCGAGCGCCACGACGACCGCCGTCGCGACGATCGTGCCCGCACCGACGAAGCGCGGCGGCGCGTCGCTCGATGCCCCGACACCGCTGTGCGCGAGCTCGCTCACGAACGCCCGGCTCTAGCACGCGAGGTCGATGCCGTCGCCGCTCTGCGCTCCGCTCCGGGCGCTTCCGTCCGCGCGCGTCGCGCGCTCCCGTGCGCGCCCTGCGGGGCGAGCACTCCTGCAGTGATCAGCGGTCGAGGACGCGCGCGACCACCGCGATGAGCTCGCTCGGCACCAGCGGCTTGGTCACGTGGACGTCGAAGCCGGCATCCAGCGCACGCTCGCGATCGGAGGTGCGCGCGTACGCCGTGAGCGCGATCGCGGGCGTCGGCTTCGCGTCGCCGCTCGCGAGCGCCCGCACCTGACGGATCAGCATGTAGCCGTCCTCGTTGGGCATCCCGACGTCCGACAGGAGCACGTCGGGGCGCTCCTTCGCGAAGCTCGCGAGCGCGGCGCGCGCGCTGTCGACCGCGGTCGCGTCGGCGCCCTGCGCGCGCAAGATCGTGACGACGAGGTCGCGCGTGTCGGCGTCGTCGTCGACGACGAGCACTCTCGTTCCCGCGAGCCGCCCCGACGCGGGCTCGCTCGATCGGAAGACGACGTTCGAGGAGCGCGGGATCGGGATCGGCGTCGTGACGGTGCCCGGTGTCGACGCCACGCGCGACGTCGCCGCGCTCGTCGCGATGTTCCCGCTGATCGCCGGCAGCGTCACCGTGAACGTCGCGCCCTGGTCGATCCCGGCGCTCGACGCCGACACCGTCCCGCGGTGGAGCTCGACGAGGCTGCGCACGATCGCGAGCCCGAGCCCGAGCCCGCCGTGCAGCCGCGTGGTGCTTCCGTCGGACTGACGGAAGCGCTCGAACACGTGCGGCAGGAAGGCCGGCGCGATGCCCACGCCGGTGTCGGAGACGACGATCTCGTGGTGCGGGTTCCCGCTCTGCAGCGTGACCTCGATCCGCCCTCCGGACGGCGTGAACTTCACCGCGTTGCCGAGCAAGTTCGACACGATCTGCGCCAGTCGTCGTGCATCTCCGCTCGTGCTCGCCCGCGGCGCGATGCGCGTGGTGATGGCGATTCCCTTCGCCTCCGCGGCGGGCCGGAACACGTCGAGCGTCGTCGCGATGATCTCCCCGAGATCGACCGGCGCTTCGACCAGCGCGAGCGTCCCCGCGACGATCCGACTGCCGTCGAGCAGATCCTCGATCAGCTCGGCCTGCGCGCGCGCGTTGCGCTCGATCGTCGCGAGCGCGCGATCGCGACGATCGATCGGCAGGTCGCCGGTGCGCAGCATCCGCGCCCAGCCGAGGATCGCGTTGAGCGGCGTGCGCAGCTCGTGCGAGACGGTGGCGAGGAACTCGTCCTTCGCGCGGCTCGCAGCCTCGACGTGCACGCGGGTGGCGCGCTCGCGCTCGAGCACGTCGCGCATGTCGTACTGGCGCTGCCGCGCGCGCAGCGCGGCGTGCGCGGCGCGCAGCAGCGTGCGGGTCTGCAC
>JALYRN010000021.1 GCA_030855295.1 Myxococcota bacterium
GGCCCACGCCATCCACGGCGCAGATCGCGCCGCCCACCGAGAGCAGCGTCGCTCCGGCCGGCACCTCGCCGCGATCCGGCGCTTGGTTCTGCGCGATGCAGCGCAGCGCCTGGCCGCGGACGGCGCACACGCCGTTCCGGCCGACCGCGAGGGATCGCGTGCCCTCGAGGCCTCGCACCTCCCGCGGTCCGCGGGGCTCGTCACCTCCCGCCGGCGCGTCTTCGCCCCAGCAGAGCACGCGATGGTCGGCCGTCCTCGCGCAGAGCGTCGTCGCGCTCGCGGCGATCTCGATCGCGCCGCGCATGCGCGTGATCTCGTGCGGGCGTCGCGTCCGATCCGGCGGCGCGACGCCCTCGATCTCCGCGGGCAGCTCGCCCCAGCACCACACGTGGCGCTCGCGATCGATCACGCACGAGAACGTCGCGCCGAGCGCGAGCCTCACGGCGTGCGGCATCGCGCGCATCGGTGCCGGGACCGGCTCCGGCGCGACCTCGCCTCCGCACGCGAGCGTGATCGCAGCGAGGGTCACGAGCTGGATCGGGCGCGTTCGTCGAGGAGGCTGCCGTGGGAGCACCGCCGCGAGCGTATGCGAAGTCGCGCGGCCCCGTCGCGCGTCGCGGACGGACATCAGGCGGTGCTCGAGGACGGGGCGCGCGGATCGTCAGGTGCTCGCGCGGCACTGCGCTCCTGTCTCCCGCGCCCTTCCGGCTCCATGCTCTTGCCATGGGCTTCTGGCAGGACCTGGTGGAGGCGCGGATCGCGGAGGCCCGCGCGAAGGGTCTCTTCGCGAACCTGCGCGGCCGGGGACGACCGGCTGCGCCCGACGAGCTCGCGGGCCTCCCGGCCGAAGCCCGGGCCGTGGCGCGCATCGCGGCGAGCTGCGGCGGTGCGCCGCCCGAGGTCGATCGGATGCGCGACGCCGATCGGCTACGCCGTGAGATCGCCGCTCTCGCGCCTGGACCGGAGCGCGACGCGAAGCAGCGGGCGCTGCGGAACCTGGAGATCGAGCTCGCGCTGCTCCTCGAGCGGAGCGGCCGCGCCATCTTGCTCGCGCCGCCGCCCGAGCGCCTCGAAGACGACGACGAGCGCGAGCCCTAGCGCGCGATCGAGTCTGCGGTCGAGCTGACGAGCGGCTCCTCGTAGAAACGCGCGAGTCCGAGCCGACTCGTGAGAGTGGAGGCGCCGACCGACGATCAGCCGCGTCGGCATGCCGGAAGGGAGCAGCGCAGGTACGAGTTGCAGCCTGCAAGTCGAGGCGCGAGCGCTTCGCGGATCGTGTTGGGCAACGTGCTGATCGCAGACTCAGAGGCTGTCTAAGATCGGCTCGCCCGCTCCGGGACCTTCCGTCCGCGCGCGCGGCGCGCGCTCCCGTCCGGTCCCTCCGGGGCGAGCACTCCTGCCGGCTCAGTATCCGTAGCCGTACAGCGTGCCCTGCCGCGCGCCGGCCTCCATCAGCGCCAGCAGCGCGTCCGCGAGCTCGGCCTCGGTCGCGAGCCCGGCGTCCTCGGTCGACGCCGCCGCGGCGGCGATCCGATTGCGCGTGCTCGTCATCCGCGCGATCGCGGCGGGACGGTCGCTCGCGTAGAGCGTCGCGGCGTCGCGCATGCCGTCGACCAGCAGCGCGAGCGCGATCGTGCGCGCCGTGACGGGCTGCGCGTGGGCCTCGGTCGCGCCCTCCGCGAGCCGCGGCAGCGTGATCGCGATCGGCTGGTCGACGTGGGTTCCGTCGGGCTCGTCGTACTCGAGATGCAGCGAGACCGTCGCGCCCTCGAGGGCCGCGAGCTGCAGCGCGCGCAGCTGCACGAGCAGCGCGCCTCGGCGGCGGCTGAGGAACACCGTCGCGACGTCGAGGTCGAGCGTGTCCGCCGCCGACGGCGCGCCCGGGAACCCGAGCCCGCGCTCGATGCTCACGCCCTCGTGCGTCTTGACCTCGAGCGAGAGGTCGAACGCGATCGGCGCGGCCATCCATGGCCACGAGTCCTCCATCAGCGCGGGCACGTCCTCCTGATCGAACATCGTGAATGCGTTGCCCCCGCGGAGGTGGCTCATCGCGAGCATCACCTCCTGGCCGATCCCGGTGCCGACCCCGAGCACCGTCAGCCCGACGCCGTCGGCGGCCGCACTCCCGGCCATCGCCTCGAACTCGCTCGCGCCGGTGGCGCCGACGTTGGGCTGCACGTCGGTGAACAGCACCACGCGGACGTCGCGCTCGGGCGTCGCCGCGCGCGCCGCACGCGCGAGCTCGAACGCGCGGACCAGACCCGCCTCCATGTTCGTCACGCCACCCTCGTCGAGCGCGTCGATCGCCGAGTGCAGCGGCCCGAGCGCGATGCCCTCGCCGCTCGCCACCTCCGTCGTCGCGACGGGCACCGCGACCGCGCTGCCGTAGGTCACCATCGCGAACGCGTCACCGGCGCCGAGCTCGTCGACGAGCGCGTGCAGGAACGAGCGAGACACCTCGCCGGGCGCGCCGGGCCCCGTGCGCCAGCCCATCGAGCCCGACACGTCGACGGTCGCGATGATCGTCAGCGGCGGCCGCACGAAGGTCTCGGGATCGACCGTCGAGGACAGGCCGACCTGGAGCCACGCCGACGCCTCGCCCTCGAGGTCGGGCGCGATCGCGCCGGCTCCGTCGACGCACAGCGTGCGCTCGCACGCGCCGCCGGTGATCGGCAGGTCGTGCTCGGAGAACATGCCCTCGACCACGAACGCCTCGGCGGGCGGCACCACGCCCTCGGCGATCAGCTCGCGCGCGAGCCCCATGTCCTGCGCGCCTCCGGGCGTGGCACCGAAGCCGCCCGCGAAGCCAGCGTCGCCGCCGCACGCCGTGAGCGCGAGCCCCCCGCCCAGCCCCACGATCGCGAGCGCGATCCCCAGCGCACGACGACGTCGCGCGATCGCGAGCGACGACGACCACGACGACGACCGAGAAGAAGAGAAGTAAGACATGCCCCGACCTCCGGCCCGCCCTCGGTGCAGCCCGAGTGCCATCGAAGAACGCGCGGCATCGCGCGCGCTCGGCGCGAGAGCGCGACACCGGGGACGTCCCTTGTGCCACTCCGTGCGCACGCGATCGCCGGTCGAGCTCCGAAAGCCATTTCTGGAGCGATGGCTCGGGACCGGGCCAGCCCAGCCCACGCTGCGCACGCAGACGTCCCACTGTCTCGCGCTGAGAGCCCGCTGCTCGTCAGCGCTTCCAGCCCCACCCGCCTCGGAGCCCCGCCACCTCGAGGTCGCCTTCCCCCGCGTCTCCCGCGCGACGCTCCCGGTGATGCTCGGCGAACGCGGCGAGCTCGCCGCGATCGAAGAAGGTGCCGTGCTCGGCGCACTCGTCGATCGCGTGTCCGGTCTCGCCGAGGTGCGAGCGCGTGAGCGGCGCCCCGCACATCGGGCACGAGAGCGCCGCGCGGCGATCGACCGACGTCGGCATCAGGATGCGGAGCACGCGCGTCGCGGTCTCGAGGATCTCGTCGTCGCTCTGCTGCACGAGCCGCAGCGTCGTCGCGCGATCGAGCCAGACGCCCCCGCAGGCGGTGCAGCCGCGCACGAGATGGTCGCGCGCCCGTCCTTCGCGCAGCGCATCGCCGCAGCGCGGACAGTGGATCGAGCTCGCGCGCTCGGCGTCGGTCCCCGGCACGACGACCACGCGATCGACGACCCGCTCGATCACACGCGGCGCGGGCGCCGCGGTCGCGCCACAGAACGCACAGGTCACGACGGAGAGCGCGGCCTCGGCCGCCAGCGGAGCTCCGCACCGAGAGCACGCGAGATCGATGGCCATGCCCCATCGGGACCGATCGTTGCCCGCCCGTCAACGACGCAGTGCTCCGGGTCGTCCCATCAGAGTCGGATCGGAGACGGCTGGTGCTGCTCTTGCGGACGGGCGTCGGGCTCCGGAGCGCCGAATCCGTTCGGTCAGCTCCAGGCAGGGCCGGCGACCGGGCGGTGCTCGGCCCCGCGCGGGATGACGACGAGCTCGCCGGGATCGAGCGTGAGCGTACGATCGCGGAGCTCCATCGTGAGCCGCCCGCGCACGACGAGGAAGAGCTCGTCCTGGTGCTCGTGGTGGTGCCACACGAACTCGCCGCGCAGCTTCGCGAGCTTCACGTGCTGGCCCTTCAGCTCCGCGACGATCCGCGGCGACCACGGCGCGTCGATGCGCGCCAGCTTCTCCGCGAGGCTCACCTTGTCGATCGCTGCCATCGCGCAGTCCTACGACGCCCGCGCCGCACGGGCGACGGCGAGGAGAACGGGCCAGTCTTCCCGCAGGCGCCAGCGCCCGGGGATGCGCGTCCACGGCCACCCGCCTCATGGCGTACGCCATCGTTCGCATCAACGCGCACGAGCGGATGTCGGCTGGCTCCGCGCCGACGCTGCCGGACGACGTCCGCGAGGTGACCACGGAGATGGTCCACGAGGCGCTGGAGTGGACGCGGTCGCGAGTCACTCCGGAGAGGCGCACCGAGGCGCTGCGCTGGCTCGAGACCTGAGCTCCGCCGCCGCGACGGGATCTGCACGACGGCAGGACCGTCGCCGCGGAGCTTCGCGACGATCGCGGCGCACGCTCTCGACTCGACGTCCCGTCGACGAGCTCGAAGCGGCGCGTGATCGCCATGGAGCGACGGTACACATGTCGTGTGTTCCCGCGCACGAGGTCGAGCGCTTCTGCAACCGACGTTGGCACACAGGAGCACGCGCAGAGCTCAGGAGCTCGTCGCGAAGACGAGACACCATCGCACCGCGCAGGTGACGATGCCTGCAAGCGCCTCCGCACGACGCGTACCGTCGGTCGCGGGGATCACTCTTCCGGCGGCGCGCTCGAGGCCGCGGCGTGCAGCTCGAGGAACTTCGCGCGAACGTACGGATCGAGCGTGTCTGCCGTGCTCGCCGGAAGTGCGCGCGCTCGGATCAGCTCCATCACGTCCGCGAGATCCTTCAGCCGATGCGGAGCAGTCATCCCGCTCGCGAGCTTCAGCTCGAGCAGCGTGTGGAGCGGCACCACGCGACCGAAGTCGCCGCGCTCCGCGATCGACGGATCCGGGAACGCGACCGGCTTCGGCTTGCCGTCCCCTGGAAAATCACCCGCCACGAGCACGTCGATGTTCACGCCATGGACGGTGTCGCGCAGCCCCCTGCTCCCCGGAAATTTCTCGACGTATCCGCGCCCGAGCAGCCGCGCCTTCAGCCGCGCGAGGCCGTCTCGCGTGACGAGCAGGTCGACGTCGCTCGTGAACCGCTCGTACCCGTGCGCGTTCAGAGCGAGCGCACCGACGATCGCGTACGGGATGCCTTCGGCCTCGAGCGTGCGCGCGAGCGCCCGCGCCGCGTCGAGGATGCGTCCACCACCCATGAAGAACGCCTGACCTTCCTCGAGGCCTCGCCACAAGCGGCGCTCCCACGCAGGCATCGCCATCCATTCAGGATAGCTTGGGTCGGCGCGGGAGTTCGATGCGATCGGTCGGCGACGCGCCGAGCCCGTGGCTGACGGGTGGCGGCTCCGCCGCCTTCCGCAGCGGCCGCCACCTCGGGCGACACGCTTCTGTCGATGATCATTCAGCGTGACGCGGTCGGCATCGGCAGGAGCGTCAGCTCGATCCTGCGGTTGCGACGACGGCCCGCCATGGTCGCGTTGTCGCCGACCGGGCGGTACTGCGAGAGCCCCGCCGCCACCAGGCGCTCGCCGGGGATTGCGCACTCGTCGGCCAGGAAGCGCACGACGTGCGTCGCGCGCGCGGTCGACAGCTCCCAGTTCGACGGGAAGCGCGACTGCGCGTCGGCCGAGAGCGGCGTCGAGTCGGTGTGCCCCTCGACCTGCACCAGGCGTCCCTCCATGCGCGCGAGCGACTGCGCGACGCGGCGGATCACCGCCTGCCCGCGCACGCTCAGCTCCGCCTGACCGGGCGCGAAGAGGATCTGATCCGCGAGCCGCACCGCGAGCCGCCCGCCGCTCTCCTCGATCTGCACGTCGCCGGCCGTGATCTCCGCCTGCAGCTGCTCCTGCAAGCTCGCGGTCATCGCCTCGAGCTCGGCGAGCTGCGCGTCGCGCGCCGCGACCGCGCCGGCCAGCTCGTCGGTGCGACCGCGCAGCGCGTCGCGCTCCGCGATCAGCCCGTCGCGCTCGAGCGTCACCGCGTCGCGCGCGGCGGTCAGGGTCTCGAGCTGCGTGTCGAGCTCGACCCCGCGCTCCTCGAGCGCCGCGGTCTCCTCGCGCAGCCGCTCGGTCTCCTCGGCCAAGGGCGCGTGCACGACCTCGTGGAAGAGCGCGAACGAGCCGCCCATCGCGAGCAAGAGGATCAGCACGATCGCGAGCGCGGTGCCGTAGCCTCCGCGCGGCGCGGGCTCGGGGACTCGATCGTCGTCGGGATCGATCTCGGTCGTCGTCGACGCCGAGGCTCGCTGCTGCGGCGGCGGCAGAGGACGACGCGGAGGCGCGGGACGCGGTGCAGGCGCGGTCATGTCCCGATCGTACGGGCGCGTTCGCAGGCTCCGCACCGCCGACACGTCGGAGCGACGGCGCCGGACCACGCACCCGCTCGCGTCCCGGACCGACCTGAGCCGCCAAGACGCTGAATGCGCCGAACCGCGCCTGCGTCGATGCGCCATGGCTTGCCTTCGACGCGCGGCGCTCGCCGCATTCTTCGTCCTTTCCGCGCTAGTCAGCACAGCACGGCCCGTGTCGGCACAATCGCTGCGTCCAGCCGTCCCGACCGCGCCGGACGCCTATCGCGCCCCCAACCTCGTGCCGATCGAAGCGCGCGCGCCGACGCCCGCCGTGACGCCGATCGCCGCGCCGTCGCGTCCGATCGACGTCGCCGCGCGCTTCCGGGATGAGTTCTTCGGGGGGCTGCTCGGCTACGGCGTGGGCGTCGGGCTCGCCGTGCTGATCGCGTTCGTCGAGCCCGCGGGCGACGACTTCCAGCAGCCGCTGCTCCTCGGCATCTTCGCGCCGGTCGGGCTCGCGGCCGGCGTGTGGATCGGCGGCCTCGAGCACGGCGGCTCGCGCTTCGATGGCGCGATGATCGGCACGATCGTCGGCACGCTCCTGTGCGCCGGAGCGATGGCGATGCTCACGCCGGAGCTCGACGAGCGCTCGCTCGAGGATCCCGTGATCGTCTCGATCGGTCTGCTCGTTCCCGTGATCGCCGCGATCGCAGGCGCCGAGATCGCGACCGCGATCGGCGGCGGCCCGCGCTTCTAGACGAAATCGGCTCACCCGCTCCGGGATCTTCCGTACCGCCGCCACCCCGATCCGATCGCCGACGCCCGATCGTCCGCAGTCGGGCGCGCGGAGCGCGCGCGCTGCTCGACGCGTATCGGCCGAGCCTCGAGGCTCGGTCGATCGCCAGCCACCACCCAACCATCGGCAGCGATCCGGCCGCTCGCTCGTGACCCACCGCGGTCAGCAGGCGCCTCGACGAAAGACTCACTCCAACGGATCCCCGACTCCGACTCTCAGAGATCGACCTGCTCGACCGCGAGGCCCTCGAGCTCGCGGCCGAGGAAGCGCGACGCGACCTCCGCGAAGCGCCCCGGCAGGTCGGTCACCATCAGCCGCAGCGAGCCGCGCTCGCGCTCGCTCGTCAGCTCGCGGTCCGCGAGCAGGCCCGCGAGCTCGCCGGCCGCCGCGACGCCGCTGTCGACCACCGCGATCGGCGCCCCCGCCGCGCGCTCCGCCTCCTCGCCGATCACGTCCGACAAGAGCGGGTAGTGCGTGCACCCGAGCACGAGCGCGTCGATCTTCGGTCCGCCGTCCGCCGCGCCGAGCAGCTCGCTCAGGTACTTGCGGACCACGAGCCGCGGCACCTCGCCCTCGAGCCAGCCCTCCTCCGCGAGCGGCACCAGCAGCGGCGCCGCGAGCTGCTTCACCTCGGCGCGCGTCTCGAAGCTCGCGACCGCGCGCGGGTACGCGCCGCTGCCGACCGTGCCCGCGGTCGCGATCACGCCGATGCGCCCGCTGCGGCTCGCCTTCACCGCGGCCCGCGCGCCCGGCTCGATCACGCCGAGCACCGGCAGGTCGAGCTCGACGCGCAGCATGTCGAGCGCGACCGCGCTGACCGTGTTGCAGGCGACCACCAGCATCTTGATGTCGTGCCGCGCGAGCACCGCGCCGCAGCCGCGCGCGTACCGGATCACGGTGTGCGCGCTGCGCGTCCCGTACGGAACGCGCGCGGTGTCGCCGA
Source organism: Myxococcota bacterium (assembly GCA_030855295.1). Lineage (GTDB taxonomy): Bacteria > Myxococcota_A > Polyangia > Polyangiales > Sandaracinaceae > Sandaracinus. The sequence continues at coordinate 8,181 of JALYRN010000021.1, forward strand.
GGTACACGAGGTCCTCGCCCGGGAGCGCCTCCGCGATCGCGCGCACCACCGTCAGCCCGCCGAGGCCGGAGTCGAACACGCCGATCGGCGCGCCGCGATCCTTCTTCTTCTTCTTCTTCGCGCTCGTCATACCTCCGGACCTGCCACGCACATGCCGCCCTCGCAGACCAGGCCGGGCCGGCACTGCTCGAGCCGCGCGCACCCTCCCCCCTCGAAGCTGCGCGGCACGCAGCTCCCTCCGGTGGCGTCGCGCTGGCAGTACGCGGTGATCGCGACGCCCTCGGTGTTGCACTCTTGATCGCTCTCGCAGTCGCGCGAGCAGAAGCGCAGTCGGCTCTCGCCCGACGAGAAGACACGGCACTCGAGCCCCGGCGCGCAGAGCGTGTCGTCGTTGCACGGCGCGCCCGCGGTGCCGAGCGGCACGCACACGTCCTGCCCCGCGACCCGCTCGCACCGCACGTCGAGCGCGTCGAGCCGCAGACCTCGCGTCGTCCCCTCGAGCGTGTCGCAGCCGCCGCCCGGCGCGCCGAACGTGCGGTCGGCGTCGGCGCACGAGTACGTGCACGCGCGTCGTCCCTCACCGATCTCGAGACAGCGACCGACCATGCACTGCGCATCGTCGTCGCACGGCAGCCCCCAGTAGCCGGGATAGCAAGGGCTCACGCCCGGCTGCGCGAACAGATAGCCGAGCTCGCGCAGGCACGTGAGATCGGGCGGACACCGCGAGCCCTCGGTGTCGCAGCGCGGAAGACAGAGCGCCTCGCGCTCCACGCCGAACGACGGCACCAGCACGTATCCGCTCGCGCACCGATCCATGTCGTCGGGCACCGCGACGCAGTAGAGCTGATCCGACGCGTACTCGACGCCCGGAAGGATCGACGGCAGCTGGAACACGTCGTTGAAGCAGCGCGTCCCGGCGCCGCACTCGTCCGAGCGCGAGCAGCTCGCCGCGGGGAAGCACACGCCCTCGTCGCCCAGGAGATCGGTGCGGAGGCACGAGTGCCCCGCGGGGCACGCGGTCGTCTCGTCCCCCAGCAGCGTGCACGTCGCGAGGCACTCGCCGGTACGCGTGCAGATCCCGTCGCAGCTCGCGCCCTCGGCGCCGCACGCAGGACGACAGAAGTCGCCCGCGAGCACGCTGCCGTCGGCGCACGCCCATCCGTCGAGACAGTCCGAGCTCACGTCGCAGATCCAGAGGCGGCTCTCGAGATCGCCGGGACGCTCGACCGCGCAGGCGCCGAGCACGGACGCGCCGAGCACCGACGCGCCGAGCACGCACGCCGCGAGCGCGAGCTCCGATCGGCGCGCTGGACCGCGCATCAGAAGCGCCCCTCCGCACCGACCATCGCGCCGACCATCGCGCCCCCCGGCGCCGGCGCGATCCACGCGCGCACCGCGGGCTCGGCCTCGTCCTGTTCCTGCTCACCGGAGAGCACGATCCCGATCACGCCGAGGATCGCGCCCGCGCCCGCGATCCCGAAGAGCACGTTCGCCATCAGCGCCTCGGTCTCGCGCGCCGGATAGAAGCCATCGATCGTGTCGCGCATCGTCAGCCCCTCGCCGGGCTGCCCCTGCGACGAGAGCGCCAGCCCGATCGCCCCCGCGAGCGCGCCGACCGTCACGCCCGCGCCGACGTACACCAGCGGCGACGGCGTCCACGCGCCGATCGGCTCGAGCGCCGCCTCGATCACGAACGTCGCGCCTTCCTCGACGTCGACCTCGCGCACGAACTCGCGATGCCCCGGCGCGCGCACGCGCAGCACGTGCGTCCCCGGCTCCACCGTCTCGCGCCGTAGCGGCGTGCCCTCGTAGCGCCCGATCACCGCGCCATCGAGCTCGACCTCGGCGCCGGTCTGGCTCGCGCGCACCACCAGCCGTCCGGGCGTCACCCGCACCGCGTAGAGCTCCGGGAACGACTCCTCGAGCGCGCGCAGCAGCTCGTCGAGATCGCCCGTCACCTCGCGGAACACCCGCCCGAGCAGCTCGCCCGTGCGCACCTCCAGCCGGTTGAGGTTGAACGCCCAGACCAGCTCGCCCTCGGGCCCGACGCGACGCGCGATCGTCCCCGCGATCACCTCCGTCACGCCGAGCTGCACGCCCACGCGGCCGAGACACGCCGCGGTCTCGATGCAGTCGACGGTGTCGGCATCGCCGCGCCCGAGCTGCGATTGGAACTCCTCCTTGCCGACGATCCGGATTCCGCGCTCGCGCCCCGCGACCGTCGCGATCATCAGCTCGGTCAGCGCGTCCGCCATCGCGGGATCGACGTCGCCGGTCGGCAGCATCAGCACCGCGATCTGCGCCGAGCTCGCGGCCATCGGCGCGCGCTCCGCCGCTTCCTCCGGCGGAGCTTCGACCGGCGGCACCGGCTCCTCCACGTCCTGCGCGCGCACGCCCGCAGGCGCGAGCGCGATCAGGAGCGCGAGACAGACGGCACGACGCACGACGCGCGATGGTACGTCGCGCCCGCGCCCCCCACCAGGAAGAGCGCGCTGCCCGCCCGCGCCGCATCCCACGACTGCAGCATCGCGTTCGTATCCCTGGTACGATATGCGCACCGGGCCGTAGATGTCGTCGCGTCCGCTCCAGATCCTCCTCGCCGATCCCGATCCCGCGCGCCGCGCCGCCATCGACGCGTGCGCCCGCGACCTCGGGCTCGGCGTCCGCACGTTCGACACGCTCGAGCAGATGCGCGATGCGATCGGGCTGCCCGGCGTCGGCGTCGTGGTGATCGGCGCGCGCGACGAGGTCGGTGCCGAGGCGGAAGGCCGCGTCCGCGCGGTGCGCCAGACCGCGGCCGGCTCCGACGTGCCGATCCTCGCGGTCACGGCCGACGGCGTGCAGGCCGACTCGCTGCTCGAGGCGGGCGCCGACGACGTCATCCGCTGGCCCATGCAGCAGCCCGAGTGCGCGTGGCGCATCCGCGCGCAGCTGCGCATCTTCGAGACGATCACCGCGCTCGCGCACAAGGAGCGCGACGCCAAGGCGATGCTCGAGCTGACCCAGACGCTCTCGTCCTCGCTCGACTTCAGCGACATCCTCTACACCGTCGTCCGCCGCATCGCGGACGTGGTGAACGTCGATCGCGTCTCGATCGTGCTCTCGCCCGAGAGCGAGAGCGGGCACGTCGGCTACGTCGTCGCCGCGAGCGACGATCAGGGCATCCAGAACCTGCGGATCGATCTCGAGAAGTACCCGGAGATCCTCGAGGTGCTGCGCACCCGCGCGCCGCTGACGATCCGCGACGCGTCGACGCATCCGGTCCTCGAGGGCGTGCGCGGCAGCGTGCCCGAGGGCGCGCTCGGCGCGCTGACGCTGCTCCCGATCGTCTGGCAGGAAGAGGCGATGGGCGTGCTCTTCCTGCGCGCCGCCCAGCAGCGCGGCACGCTCGAGCAGCGCGAGGTCGAGTTCTGTCAGATCGTCGCGAACGCCACCGCGGTCGCGCTGCGCAACGCGCGCATCATGCAGACGCTGCGCGATCAGACCCAGCAGGTGAACTTCGCGCGCTTCGAGGCCGAGCGCCGGCTGCGCACGCTCAAGCGCTACGCCAACCTCTTCACCAGCGCCGCCGACGGTCTGGCCGCGGTCGATCCCGACGGACAGCTCCTCTTCGCGAACCCGCGCGCCTACGAGATCGCCGGCGTCACCGAGGATCAGGTGCGCGGCCGGCCGCTGCTCGATCTGCTCGAGCCCGCCGATCGCCGCGCGATCGTCAGCCTCTGGCGCGGCGTGCGCATCGGCAAGTACCCGCAGGGCGTCGACCTGCGGATGAAGCACGAGGACGGCCGCGTCAGCGTGCTCTCGTGCTCGTTCGCGAGCTTGATCGAGGGCGAGGGCGCGGTGCTCTTCTCGTTCCGCGACGTGACGAAGGAGCGCGCGACCGCCGCCGAGCTCGCGAAGACCAAGGACTTCCTCGAGTCGCTGATCGACGCGAGCGTCGACGCGATCATCGCCGCGGATCTGTCGGGCAACATCCTGCTGTTCAACAGCGGCGCGGAGCGCATCTACGGCTGGCCGACCGAGGACGTGATCGGCAAGAAGCGCGTCAGCGATCTCTATCCGCCCGGCGGCGCGCGCGAGGTGATGCGGATGATCCGCTCTCCGCAGCACGGCGGCCCGGGACGGCTCGAGACGGTGCGCTTCGACGCGATCGATCAGCACGGACGCCGCGTCCCGATCAACCTCAGCGCCGCGATGATCTACGACGAGCGGGGCAAGCCCTTCGCGTCGGTCGGCATCTTCACCGATCTCCGCGAGAAGCTCCGCGTCGAGGAGCGCCTCGTGCAGGCGCAGCAGAAGCTCGCGGTCAGCGAGAAGCAGGCGCTGATCGCCGAGCTCGCCGGCACCACCGCGCACGAGCTGAACCAGCCGCTGACGAGCGTGATCAACTACGCGCAGCTCCTCGTGCGCAAGATCGACCAGAACGCGCCCGAGCACCACTACGCGAGCGTCATCGTGCGCGAGGGTGAGCGCATGGCCGAGATCGTCCGGAAAATCGGTAAGATCACGCGGTACGAGACGAAGTCGTACGTCGGGCAGACGAAGATCCTCGACCTCGATGCGGCCGCCGAGAGCGGCGAAGACGTGAAGGGAACGCGCGGGTGATGCCCCGCAGACCCGACGGCGAGCACGACGAGGGCAGCGAGGCGGAGAGCCCGCCGCGGCCCGCCCCCAGCGACGTCGTGCCCTCGGCTTCACGCGATCCGATCATCGGCCCGCCGACGCCCGAGGCCTGGCGCAACGCCTGGCCGGTCGAGGAAGGCTCGGGCGAGCGAGCTCAGACCATGATGCTCGAGGCGCCCGCGCCCGAGCGCGTCCCCGCCCTGCTGCTGCGTCTGTCGCGCGACGTCGGCATCGACATGCACGACGATCAGATCGTGCAGGCCTTCGTCGAGGCGATGCGCGATCTGTTCCGCGCGCGGCGATTCGCGGTGCGCCTGCTCGCGAGCGAGGGAGAGGCGCTCGCGCTCTTCTACGCGTCGGGGCGCGTGCGCTCGGGGATGCGCGATCCGCTCTTGCTCGAGCGCAAGGCCGCGGACCGGCACGCGATCTCGCAGGCCGAGCTCGATCGGCTCGGCGTCGGGCTGGTCGACGCGTACCTGCCGTTCTTCGAGGAGGGCGCGCTCGGCTTCGACGTCCCGGTGACCGACGGCGGGCGCATGCTCGGCATCCTCTCGGTCGAGTACCCGGCCGGCTTCGAGGTGCCCGCGTGGGACGCGCCGATCCTCGTGCCGCTGACGCTCGAGCTCGCGAGCAAGCTGCGCAGCGCGAGGCTGCTCCGTGAGTCGAACTACCTGCGCGACTACCTCGCCCAGGTGATCGAGCGCGCGAACGCACCGATCGTCGTGCTGCGCACCGATCGCCGAATCGAGAACGTGAACCTCGCGATGATGACGGTCACCGGCGGCGAGCGCGATCGCTGGCTCGGCCGCGACTTCCTCGAGCTCCTGCCGGCCGGCGAGCAGGCGCGCGCGCTCGCGGCGCTCGAGGCGGCGAGGCGAGGGGAGGCGTCGACCGGCGTCGAGCTGCGCCTGCCGCGCGCGAGCGGCGGCTTCGCGCGCATCGCGTTCAACACCGCGTCGATCCTCGCGTCCGACGGAGAGGTCGCGGGCGTGGTCGCGATCGGGCGCGACCTCACCGAGGTGCGCGATCTCGAGGAGCAGATCATCCACGCCGAGAAGCTCGCGACGCTGGGTCAGCTCGCCGCGGGCGTGGTGCACGAGCTGAACAACCCGCTGACCAGCATCTCGGTCTACAGCGAGTACCTGCTCACCAAGGGCAAGCGCGACGGCGTCCCGCCCGGTGATCTCGAGAAGCTCGGGCGCATCGCCGAGGCGGCCGCGCGCATGCTGCGCTTCACGCGCGACCTCGTGACGTACGCGCGCCCGTCGAGCGAGGAGCCCGGCAGCCTCTCGCTCGGCGAGGTCGTCGATCAGGCGCTCGTGTTCTGCGATCACGTGATCAACGACGCGCACGTCGTGGTGCAGCGCTGCTACGCCGGCGAGCTGCCGCCGCTCTGGGGGGTGCGCGGGCAGCTGCACCAGGTGTTCATCAACCTCGTCACCAACGCCTGCCACGCGATCGCGGGCAGCGGCGGCGCAAGCGGCACCTTGAAGGTCTCGATCGATCACGATGGCGACGGCCTCGTGGTGCGCGTCTGCGACGACGGTCCGGGCATCGCGAGCGAGCACGTCGCGCACATCTTCGAGCCCTTCTTCTCGACCAAGGGCGAGGGCCGCGGCACCGGGCTCGGGCTCTCGATCGTGCGCAACATCGTCCAGCAGCACGGCGGGACGATCGACGTCTCGAGCCGCACCGACGAGACCGAGCGCACGGGCACCGAGTTCGAGGTGCGCTTCCCGCTGCGCTCGCTCGGCCTGCCGGCCTCGCCGACGCGCTGAAGCCCACAGGAGTGCTCGACCCGGAGGGGACGAGCCGATGAGGGGAGCTGAGCGAAGCTCCGCGCTCGGCGATCGTCGGCCCTCCACGGACGGCGTCGATCGCCGAATTGCGCCATGGTTCTGAGACGTTGCGGCCGATCGTGGGGGCCCTATCGGAGGCGCTCGCGTGAGATCGGACATCCGACCGCGCGCGTCGCTCGTAGTGCTGGGGTGCCTCTTCCGAGAGGCGTTCACGAAGGAGACTGGATGAGATATCGAACTTGGCTCGCGGGTCTGATCGCCGTGACCGCGGTCCCACTGACCGCGCTCGCCGCCGACCACCTCGACTTCACGGGCGCGGAGGGTGACCCGACCGCTGACATCACCGACCTCTACGCGTGGACGAGCGACGACGCGTCGACCGTTCGGCTCGTGCTCGGCGTCGCGCCGTTCGCCACCGCCGCGACGGAGCTCTCGACCGCGACGCAGTACGTGTTCCACATCACGAACGGGCCCGCATTCGGTGCGACGACGGGCACCGAGGAGCGCCGGATCGTCTGTCAGCCGTACGACGACATGGCGATCGAGTGCTGGGTGCTCGCAGAGGACGGCACCGTCCTCGACTACGTCTCGGGCGAGGCGACCGCCGCCGCCGGCGTGACCAGCGACAGCGGCGACGTGCGCCTGTTCGCGGGCGCGCGCAACGATCCGTTCTTCTTCAACCTCGACGGCTTCAACACCACGCGCAGCACGGTCCTCGCGGCGGCGCCTTCGCTGACGTTCGACCCCGCGGGCTGCCCCGCGGTCGACGCAGCGACCTCGGCGGTGCTCGTCGAACAGCTCCAGAGCGATGCCGACGGCACCACCGCGATCGACGACTTCGCCGGCGCGAACATCCTCGCGATCGTGCTCGAGATCGACAAGTCGCTCCTGACGCGGACCGGCAACGAGGTCCTCGCGATCTGGGCCAGCACCCACCGGAGCCCCTCGTGAGCCACGCCCTCGATCGAAAGGAGCAGACCATGCGCACCTCCAAGATGCTCACCTCGGGCGCAACGCTGATCGCTGCGCTCGCGCTGGTCGCGTGCGGCGACGATCCCGTGACGCCGGTCGACAGCGGCATGCGCGACTCCGGGATGGTGGCCGACTCCGGCATGGCCGACTCCGGCATGACCGACAGCGGCATGACCGACGGCGGCACGACCGACGGCGGCATGGTCGCGATGGCCCGCGGTCGCGACAACCCGCCGACGATCGGTGACCAGATCGATCGCGTCGGCCGGCCGGCGATCTCGACCGCGACGGTCGGGACGTTCCTGCCCGACGCGATGCGCGCGGCGCGCCGCGACGCGTACAGCGACGCGACGGACCCGTCGATGTGGGACGAGTCCTTCACGGGCGACATCGCGGCCAGCCTCGGCGTGCTCGACTCGCTCGACACCGTCTGCGGCAACCAGCTCCTCGCGGGCGATGCGGCCGTCGACGGACGCTACGACGCGCTCGCCGGTGTGCTCGCGAACGATCGCCTGTGGGTCGACGCGGCGAGCGGCGTGAACGCCGGCAACCTCTACCTCGGCGTCGAGGCGGAGGCGCTCGGTGTGCTGGAAGAGGGCGGCGCCGGTGGCCGGCGGCCCACCGACGATGTGATCGAGCGCAGCTACTCGGTGCTCGCGGCCGGCGCCCTCGCCGGCATCGACGACACGATCACCATGGACGAGGGCGGCGCGACGAACGCGACGTTCCCGTTCCTCGGCGCACCGGAGTGATGTGATGCGGAGGATGATCATCGCGGTGCTCTCGGTGCTGGTCTCGGCGTGTGGCGGTGGCGACGCGCCGACGCCGACGCCGACGCGGCTGGAGATCGAGCCGATCGAGCTCGGCTTCGATGCGCGGACCACGCCGGGAGACACCGCGGTGATCAACCTCGACGCACAGATCGACGCGCTGAGCGGCCTGGTCGAGCGCTACGGTCGCGATCTGAACGCGGTCGCGCTGGTGCCGCTGCTGCTCCAGCGCGCGCAGGTGCTCGGTGCGATCGAGGACGTCGAGGCTGCCGCGGACGCAGCGGCGGTGATCTCGGATCCCGTGATGCGAGGACGCCTCCAAGGCGCGACCCTCGCAGCGCGACACGAGTGGGACGAGGCGCTCGCGCGCCTTCCCGAGAGCGGCGCCGAGACCGGCGCCGAGACGGAGCGCGAGACGATCGCGCTCGCGCGCGGCGAGGACCCCGCGCCCATCGTCGCGGCCCGCGAGGCGCGTGCGCTCGAGGCCCCGTCGTTCCGTGCCGAGACCGAGCTCGCCATCGCGCTGACCGAAGCCGGCCGCTACGACGACGCCGACGCCGCGTACCGGCGCGCGCTCGCGGAGTACCGCGACGTCTCGCCGTTCCCCATCGCGTTCGTGCAGTTCCAGCGCGGCGTCATGTGGGCCGAGCGCGCCGGTCGTCCCGGCCGCGCGGTCGAGCTCTACCGCGACGCGGTCCGCCGCGTGCCCGACTACGTCGTCGCCAACGTGCACCTCGCAGAGCTCGAGCTCGAGCTGGGCCTCCGCGACGAGGCGATCGCTCGCCTGCGCCGCATCGCCGCGCAGACCCTCGACCCCGAGGCGGCCGGCACGCTCGCCGAGCTGCTGACCGCGGAATCTCCTGCAGAATCAGACACTTACCTGGCGACTGCGAGCGCCCGCTACGAGCACCTCCTCGCCGAGCACCGTCTCGCGTACGCCGATCACGCCACCGAGTTCTTCCTCGGCCCCGGCGCCGACCCCGAGCGCGCTCTCGCCCTCGCGCTCGAGAACCTCGCCAACCGCCCGACGGAGCGCGCCTACGACCTCGCGATCACCGCCGCGCTCGCGACGGACGACCTCGCCCTCGCCTGCCGGCTCGGCAGCGAGATCGACACGCGCCGCACCGTGCCCCTGACCGACACCCTCGCCGCTCTCCGCCCCCGCTGCGAGTGAGGGTCTCGCGCGTCATCGCGCGCCCACGACCGCCACCCGCGCGAGGTGCTCGCGCCCCAGCGCGCGCACGACGCCGAGCCACACCAGCCCGGTGACGAGCACGACCAGGATCACCTCGGGCGTGCCCGCGCCGAGGGCCGCGAGCGACGCGACCGCGATCGCGCCGAGCACGTCGCCGATGCGCCACGTGACCGTGTCGATGAATGCACGACCGGTCCACCGGCCCTCGCGCGTGCTGACCAGGAAAAGGCTCTGGCGCGCGGTGCTCTGGATCGAGTGCATGATGCCGTTCTCGATCACGCGCTCGGCCGCCAGCACCGTCAGCAGCGGCAGCACGAGCGACGCGCCGAGCGTGAAGAGCGCGCCGATCACGACGAACACCGGCATCACCGCGAGCGCGAGCCGCTCGCCGCCGATCGTCAGCACGCGCGACACCGCGAAGAGCTGCAGGAGCAGCACCATCCAGTTGATCGCCGAGTAGTAGTCGGCCTTGAAGAGCGCGACGTACTGCTCGACCGTCGCGACCTCGCCGTGCGTGACCGCGACCTGCGCCGCCTCGAGCAGCGAGCGATCGAGCGCGTACTCGCCGAGCGTCGCGACCGCGTTGAGCAGGATCGTGAACGCGGCGAGCAAGCGCAGGTAGGGATCCCCGAGCACGCGCGCGATCACGCCCGCCGAGGCTCCCTCGGGCTCCGGGATGGTCACCGCGGGCACCGATTCACCGGCGCGCCGAGCCCGCGTCGCGCGCTGGTGCGTGATCACGGTCAGCACCGGCACCGCGATCAGGAGCGCGGCCGCTGCGAGCAGCAGGTTCGACGGCTGATCGATCCAGCGCACCGCGAACCGCGCGATCTGCGCGCCGAACACCGACCCCAGCGCCGCGCCCGCGCCGAGCACCGCGAACAGCCGTCGTCCCTGCTCCGGCGTGTAGAGATCGGTCGCGAACGACCAGAACTGCGCGATCAGCAGCAGGTGGAACGCGCCGAGCCACAGATAGAACGCCAGCCCCACGTCGAGGCCCGCGCGCTCCGCCGAGTGGAACGCGATCAGGCACGCGATCGCGATCGCGGTCGCGATCCCCACCAGGCGATCGCGCCGCACCCGCCGCGCCAGCGCGTCGTACCCCTTCGCGACGCCGATCAGCGCGATGGCCTGCACCGCCGCGGCGTACGTCTTGAGCTCCGCGCCGCCGCCCGGAAGGATCCACGACTCGCGGACTGGCTTCAGCAGGTAGTAGACCGTGAGCAGGACGAACGCCTGCGACGCGAGCAAGAGCGCCGTGACCGCTTCGCCCTCGCGGATCTCGGCGAACGGCGCGAGCAGGCGACCCGCGAGGCCCCCTTCCCTTCCCCCGCGTGCCGTGTCGTCGCTCGGCTCGCTCACCTGCTCCTCGGACGTACGAGACGGGCGAACGCGCTACCCGGATTCCCGCCCCAGCAGGAGTGCTCGCCCCGGAGGGCGCGGACGGAAGCGCGCGCTTCGCGCGCGGACGGAAGCGACCGGAGCGGGCGAGCCGATCGATCGACACGTGACCGCTCAGCGTCCGATCGTGACGTCGAGCGAGGTGCCGTGCGCCGCGACGCGGTAGGGCGGGGTGCGCCCGGTGACGAAGCGGATCGTCAGCACGCAGTGATCGCCGCGGTTGAGGATCGATGCGCGCTCGATCGACGAGCTGGCCGCCGCGAGCGGCGCCGCGCGGTCGAGCGAGAGCGCGCCGCGCACCGTGATCGTGAAGCCTCCGCCGTCGGCCTGTCCCTCGAGCGACTCCACCGGCGCGCTCATGCGCAGCGTCGTCGTGCGACCACGCTCCACCTCGGCCGCGCCGAACTCCATGCCTCCGCTGGGCGCCGGCGAGGGTGCCGCGGCCGGCACGATCGCCGTCGCGGTGGCGTCGTCGCGGCGATCGGCGAGCGTGGGATAGCTG
>JALYRN010000430.1 GCA_030855295.1 Myxococcota bacterium
CGGGGCGAGCACTCCTGCCGGCTCAGGGCTCGATGCGGCGCGCCGCCGGCGGCGGCTGGAACGCGAAGTGTGACGCGGGCAGCCGCACGTTCTCCTCCTGACGGCGCAGGTCGAAGCGGTTGGTGTTGCCCGCCGCGTCGACGATCATGATGCGGTGCACGAGGCCGCGGCGGGCCTCGGAGCGATCGACGTAGAGCAGCACGCGCTCGTAGAGCGGCACCGCGATGCGTGGGCGCAGCTCGAGCACGCTGCCGACGAACGAGGTGCCCGTCGTGTCGATCAGCCTCGCATCGAAGGCGGCGTCGATCGTCGCGCCGCCGCCGAGCAGCGTCAGCACCAGCGGCAGCGCATCCTCGCTCGCCGCTTGCTCCCAGTACTGACCGGGCGCCGGATCGGGCTCGTAGGCGATCAGCCTCGCGCCGTCGGTGGCGACCACGCGCCCGCGCGGCCGGTCGTAGTCGATCCGCACCATGCCCGGACGCGCGACGGCGATGCGCCCGCGCCAGCGCTCGTCGCGCGCGTGCAGACGGTGTGAGAAGCGCTGCTCGAAGCGCGCACGCAGCGAGCGCAGCGCGCCGTAGCGCGACTGCACCTCGGCGACGACGCGCGCCGCATCGTCGGAGGGCGAGAGCTGCGCCGCAGCGGGACCGGAAAGCGCCACCGCGAGCGCGCCGAGCGACATCAGAAATCCCAGTCGAACCAGATACTTGGAAGGCATCGACGACGCTCGCGACAGTCTCTCGTAGGGGACGCAAAAAGGGGTCGACAAAGTGCCCAGCGCTTGTTGATCGACCGTGGGTCGACGCGTACGATGTTCATTCGATCGCCGCTCTCTTTTCGTGCTCGCTGCCTTCCTTACGGAGTTGTCGTTCACCGTGTGATGGAGGTTCCATGGCGAGGTCGCAGTCGCGTCAGACCGATCCCCTGAAGGAGCTTGACCGCCTCGAGAGGCGTCACAACAAGCTCAAGGAGCGCGTGGCGGAGTACGAAGCGCGCCTGTTCCTGACGAATACCGAGCAGGTGAGCCTCGCGAAGCTGAAGAAGGAGAAGCTCGCGACCAAGGACGCCATCGAGAGCCTACGGACGACGTCGGGCTGACGCCAACCGCGCTTCTCAGACGCGTTCGCGAGAATTCCGGGCCCGCCGCATCCTGTCGATGCCGCGGGCCCTTCGCGTTCCGCGCCCGCTCTCCTCGCTACGGAGCTTCGGCAGGCGGGCGGTGCGAGAGTGGATCGCGCGGCTCGAGCGTCTCGAGCGTGCTCGCGAGCAGCTGACGCTGCTCCTCGCGGAGCGGGCGGCCCTGCTCACCGGCGAGCTCGCGCGCGACCTCGAGATAGTGCAGCGCCTCGAGCCGATGACCGAGCCGGTACTCCGCCATCCCGCGCAGGTAGAAGTATCGAGCCCGCGTCGTCTCGTCCATCGAGGGTGCGCGATCCTCGAGGTCGACGAGCCAGGTGCGCGCTGCGTCGAAGCGCGCCTGCTCGTAGGCCTCTTCGGCGCGGCGCATCTCCGACGCAGTGGCGGCGCAAGCGCCGAGGCAGGCGAAGGCGATCACGGAGAGCACGAACCGTCGGATCATCGCGGCGCCGAGCATACAAGACGCGGCGCGGGAATGCCCCACCCCGAGGTCGCGTTCCACCCCTGAGCACGGCCTTGGTGATCCCAGGGCACGGGGCGTAGACTTGGGAGAGAGAGCTCGGATCGACGGAACGCCGATCGACGGAAAAAGAAGAGCGCGGAACCGCTGTCACGGTCCCGCGCTCGAAATGAACGTTCGGCTCTCGAACGACCGAAGCAAGAAGAAGAAAGAGCGAAGAAGCCTAGGCAAGCGAGCGAGAAGCAAGCGAGCTGAAGAAAAGAAGAAGCGAAGCACCGAACCGAATCCGACCTACTCGGGCAGAGCAGGGGTCGGACCGGGGGGTTCAGAGAGACGGGACCGCCGCGAAGGCGTGAGGAACGAAGCCGCGAAGGCGCGAAGCCGCGAAGGCGTGAGGCGCGAAGCAGGCGAAGAAAGCAGACGCGAGCGCCGAGATGCGAAGCTTCGAAGGACGGGGGTGAGCCGATGGCTCGCTCCCGTTCTAGTTTCTGGCGCCCTGTCGAGCAAAGTGTCTGCCAGCGCCGCCGAGGCGCCCGGAAGACCTCGTAACAGCGCGAAACCACTACAGAAACGGCTCGGGCCCCGAGACCTCTTCGAGGTCCGCGGGGCCCGGCCCATGACATCGCTGTCGTGGTCGCGCTCGACCGCACAGCGCGGCTCTCGCTCAGCGCGTGCGGCGCGCCACCTGACGGCCGAGGAAGAGCGCGAGCGCGCCGTTCGCGACCAGCCACGGCCCGACGAGCCACGCCGGCAGCAGCGCCACCGTCATCGTCGGCCACAGCGCCTCGACGAAGAGGAACGCTGCCGTCCCCAGACAGAGGCCGACGAGCAGCGGCTGCACCTTCCGGAAGTGCAGCATCAGCGCGACGGCACCGAGCGGCACGAGCGCGCTCAGCGCGAGCAGCGCGCCGAAGCGGCCGCCGAGCTGCGCACCGAGCCCCGGCCCACCCCACGAGAGCATCGTGTCGAGCCCGGCGAGGCCCGGCACCCAGTGCCACGGCAGCGCGCCGAGGCCGCCCGCGACCACGAACGCGACGGTCGTCGCGCCCGCGATGCCGATGCCGAGCTTGCCGCGCCGGCGGAGCGCCGCGAGCAGTCCGATGCCGAGCAGCGCAGCGAGCATGCCGCGGGTCGCGCCGGTCTCGTCGGTCGCCGAAGAGATCGCCGACGATGCCGAGATCAGGCCGGCGCCGTAGCGCTGGCGATCACCGAGATCGGTCGCGGTGCGCGTCAGGACGCGCTCGACCGCGTCGGGGTCGGTGACGCCGCTGCCGACGAGGAGCGCGGCGACGCCGGCCACGTGGGGCGCAGCCATCGACGTGCCCTGGTACGCGACGTAGTCGAAGCGCCCCGGATCGCGGCCGACCATCGTGTTCTGCAGCACGCCGTCGGGCAGGCCGTCGCCGTTCTGGTCGACCCGCATGTCGCCGCCGGGCGCGACGACGTCGAGGCCACGGCCATACGACGAGTAGAACGAGAGCGTGCGATCGAAGCGCACCGCGCCGACCGCGATCACGTGATCGTGGCGGGCCGGGTACTCGACCGTGCTGCGCGACGCGTTGCCGGCCGCGGCGACCACGACCACGCCGCGCTCGTGCGCGTACTGGATCGCGCGCTCGACGGTGCGCGAGCGCATCCCGCCACCGAGCGACATGTTGATGACGTTCGCGCCGTGATCGGCGGCCCAGCGGATCGCCGCGGAGATGCCGCCCCAGCCGCCCGAGCCGTTCCGATCGAGCACGCGCAGCGGCATGATCGCGGCCTCGGGCGCGACGCCCGCCACGCCGAGCGCGTTGTGCGTGCTCTGCGCGATCGTGCCCGCGACGTGGGTGCCGTGGCCGTGCTCGTCGTCGGCGAGCGCGTCGTTGTCGACGAAGTCCCAGCCGTCGACGAAGCGCGTGCGCGCGAGATCCGGCGCCTGCGTGAAGCGATCGCCGGTGCGCGACGCGACGCCGGTGTCGATCACCGCGACGACGACGCCGCGACCGCGGGCGCGCGTCCACGCCTCGGGCATCCCGATCTGATCGAGGTGCCACTGGAAGCGGTAGTAGGGGTCGTCCGGCACGAAGGTGCCGTCGCGATCGGTCGGCGCAGGCGCCTCGAGCTCTCCCGCGACGAACGCGAGCTCGGACTCCGGCAGCGCCCACGAGCGCTCGATCTCGACGCCCTCGACGCGCTCGTCGCGTCCGAGGAGCTGCAGCACGTCGCGCACCTCGCTGGCCGGCGGCGTCACGCGGAAGAGCTCGGCGTCGTCGCTCAGCATCTCGCCGAGGCCGGCTTCGTCGCTGGGCCACGCGTACGGAGCGATCGCGATCGCGAGCTGTCGCGCGACCGCCGCGCGATCCTCGGGCGACGCGGAGTCGTCGAGGTCGACGAGGACGCCGCCGGTGAGCGGATCCTCCTCGAGGATCGCGAGCGGCGCGTCGGCACCGCGAGAGGGGCAGCCCGCGCCCGCCGCGCTCGGACAGCGGAGACCACTTCGCGCGAAGACCGACGCGAGGATCAGGGCGAGGACGGCGACCCCGAAGATCATCTTCGGCCAGGGGAGCATTCGCTGTGACGGCATGATGATCTCCAATATGGGCGCCGCGCAGGCCGCGTCGCCATACGACGGCTGGGACCTTCACAATGTTTCACGCATTGGAGGTGCGCGGCGAGCCTACCTGTGGCCGTACGCCACGGATCACGGCGGCGAGCACTCCTGTCGACTCAGGCGATCAGGTCGTCGTCGCTGAGCTCTTCGGCGTCGGAGCCGCCGTCGAGCAGGAGGCGCGTGTCGAGGGAGCGCTCTTCGCCGAGCTGGCTGACGTACTCGCGGATCTCGGGGAACGCCGCGATCAGGCGGGCGAAGACGTCCTTCGCGAGGAAGAGCACCGTGCTCTGCCGCGCGGCGGTGACCGTGGCGCTCGCGGGCTCGTCGTGGAGCAGCGAGATCTCGCCGAAGACATCGCCCGGCTTCAGCGTCGCGAGGAGCACCTTGCTGTCTCCGTCGACCTTGGAGACGTCGACCTCACCGGCGAGCAGCACGAAGAGGCCGCGGCCGGGCTCGGCCTCGGTGACGATCTGCACGCCCGCCGCGACGTCGTGGGCGGTGAAGCGGCGGACGAGATCCATGCGCTGCTTGCGATCGAGCGGTCGGAACAGCGGCGAGGTCTGGAGCAGGTTGTGGAGCAGGCGCTCGCGCGTGAACTTGTCGAGCGCGACCGCGAGCGTGGCGACGTCGCGCGAGAGCGCGGCGAGCGCAGCGCGATCGAACTCGAGCAGGTCGGTGTCGGTGGTGGCGCGCACGGTCGCGGAGCGCGGGGCCGCGGAGACGAGCGCCATCTCACCCAGGATCGCGCCCTCGTGCAGCGTCGCGAGCGTCGCTTCGTCGCCGGACGCGAGCTGCTTGGTGACGCAGACCTCACCGCGCGCGATCACGAAGAACGACTGGCCGGGGTCGCCCTCGGCGAGGATCACCTCACCCGGGCGCACGCGGCGCAGCACGAGCGCGGGCAGCAGCGCGCGGAAGGCGTCGGCCCGGAGCTCGCTGAAGAGCGGAATCGGCGGGAGGCGCTCGGGGAACGCGGCGCCCGCGGTGTCGGCGGCGACCCGCTCGGCGTGGGGTGCGAGCTGGTCGAGGGGGATCTCGCGCGCGAGGTCGAGGGTCTCGGGGAGCGGCTGATCGGCGTCGCCGGGCGCGAGCCGCACGCCTCGGCCGAGGCGCGGCGAGTCGACCGCGTAGAGCTCCGCGAGCGGCCCGAGCAGCGTCTCGAGCTGGGGCTCGAGCGCGGTGAGCACCTTCAGCGCGACGAGGGCGCGCAGGGGGAAGCCGGCGTGCATCGCGTAGCGCGCGAGCGCGGTGTAGACGACGGCCGCGCGCTGCACCTCGCCGAGCGCGAGCAGGCTGTCGGCGACGCGCAGGCGGGCGTCGAGGTCGACCGGCTGGAGCTGGACGATGGCGCAGTAGGCGTGGAGCGCGCCGTGGAGGTCGTTCGCGAAGAGGCGCTGATCGGCGAGCGCGCGGAGGTCGCGGAGGGTTCGCATGACGGCCGGGATGGTACCGCAGGGCGCCGGCGGTTCGCTCGGGGCGGCGCTCGTGAACCGGCGCTTGGGTGGCGCGGCCCGATGGGGGTAGTATGGAGGGCGCGCGGCGCTACCCGATGCAGACGTGCACTCAGTGCGGGGCCTCGGCGGCCGAGGGGGACGAACCGTGTCCCTCGTGCGGAGCGGCGCGCGACGGCGGTGCGGAGGCTCCGCGTCTGTCGGTGGTCCGCGAGCCGGTCGACGAGGCGCCTGTCGGGGGCGAGGACGACGACGACGGCGCCAGCGTTCCGGCGGGGACCTGGGCGAGCACCGCGGAGAGCGACACGCCGCCCGTTCCGTTCGGAGACGCCGACTCCCGCAAGATGCGCCGGATCAGCGCCGACGACGCGACCGGCGAGCGAGCGACCCACGACGCGAC
>JALYRN010000431.1 GCA_030855295.1 Myxococcota bacterium
GGCGTGTACATCAGCGGCGGCGACGCGGCCTATCGCGACGCGGTCGCGGCGAGCGTCGCCATCGAGCGCGCCGGCGTCGCGGGTCGAGGCGGCCGCGGTGGCTTCTCACCGGGCGCCGCGGGCACCAGCGGGGCCGACGGAACCGACGGCGCGATCGTGCTCGCACCCTGATCGTCTCCCACGCCGACGAGGTGCTCGGTGGAGAACCGGCACCCGCGAATCAAGCGCCGATGAGCTCGGCGGCGATCGCGACCAGGCGCGCCGGATCGAACGGCTTCGCGAGCACTGCTTGGAACAGGGAAGGGCGGAACTGCGAGAGCTCGCCCATCCGGATCTCGCCGCTGATCGCGATCGCCGGGACGCCGCTGAGCCAGCCTGCGGCGCGGATGCGCTCCATCATCTGGATGCCGCTCTCGGTCGGCATCGCGATGTCGGTGACGATCAGATCGACGCTGCGGTTCGCGAGCGCCTCGCGCGCGCTCGCGCCGTTGGTCGCGGTGATCACCGTCGCACCGCCGGTCGTCAGGTACTGCTCGATCAGCTCGCGCATGTCGTCGTGATCTTCGACGACCAGGACCGTGCACCCTCGTAGCGGCGTTCGTTTGCTCCCGTTCTTCGGCGTCATCCCTGCTCCCGGATCGCGATCGGTCATAGGTCCGCCGACGCTCGGCCCAACCACGGAAGCCCGTCTCGAGTCAGACGGTGTCTAAACTCGGCTCGCCCGCTCCGGGCGCTTCCGTCCGCGCGCCGGGCGCGCTCCCGTCCGCGCCCTCCGGGGCGAGCACTCCTGTCGGCTCAGACGCGGAAGGTTGCACGGTATTCCTCGAACGACTTGTCGACGTCGCGCTCGGCCAGCCCGAAGGCGGACAGGTCGTAGCGGTGGACGCCGTGCCGGTGCTGCACCTCGGAGCGCAGCATGTCACGCATGCGCGTCTCCACGTCGCGGTTCCAGCGGAGCCCTGCGCGCTCTTCGATCGTGCGCATCACTGCGAGCGGGTTCTCCATCAGCGTGCGGTAGTGGACGTCGACGAAGCGCTCCTCGCCGACCGTCGCGCGCACCTGCATCGCGCGCGACATCATCCGCGCGCCCTTGCGAAGCCACGAGCGCCCGATCTCGTGCGGATCGACCTCGTCGCTGAACACGCCGCGACCGTGCGCGAGCATGCTGCAGAAGCTCGGCACGACCTGGTGCGGATCGCGATGCGTCCACACGATCGTCGCGTCGGGCAGCACCTCGAGCAGCACGTCGAGCCACTCGAGGTGGTGCGGCGTCTTGAGCACCCAGCGCGCTTGCTCGCCCTCGGTCTCCGCGCGGGTGATCGGCCGCTGCCACTGCAGCGCCTGCAGCACGCGATGCAGATAGCGATACGCTGGGCGCTGATCTTCGCCCTCCAGCCAGTGCGCGTAGCTCGGCACGCGCAGCGTGCTCTCGGGCACCGTGCTGCGGAACGCGAGATCGAGCAGCAGCACGTCCTCCTCGGGCGCGAGCGCGTCGATCGGGTGCACCGCGAAGAAGTCGGGCGCCATCCAGCGCAGCCCGGACTCGGCGCGCCGCGCCGCGGCGATGCGGCGATCACGCTCGCCCTCGCCCTCGAGCGGCACCGGCGAGAGCGCCTCCCACGACGCGAGCGCGCGAACGCGCGGGTCGCTCGCGAGCAGCCGGTGCAGCAGCGTCGTGCCGGTCCGAGGCAGCCCGACGATCACGATCGGTCGCTCGATGCGCTCCTGCTCGATCCGAGGCGTCCTGCGCAAGAGCTCCTCGAGGCGCATGCGCGTCGCGAGCGCGGCGATCATCCGCTCGCGCGTGATCATCCGCCCGACCGCGTGCAGTCGCGCCTCCTGCTCGATCGCGCGCAGGAGCACGCGCATCGGCTGTCGGAACGACGCATCGCCGAGATCGAGCAGGCCCGTTCGCTCCTCCGCCGCCTCGATCAGCGCGGCCTCGTCGAGCGAGATGCGCAGCACGCGCCGCTTCAAGAGGCTCCCGACGATGCGGTTCGCGAGGCGCACCACGCGCGGTCGGTGCGGCCGCCGATAGTCGGTCGACGTCGTGTCGCGCCGCGCGAAGAGACCCTTCCTGCTCACTTCCGCACCGTCACTCTCCGGCGGCGAGCGCGTCGAGCTGGACGACGCGGGTGCGCGGCTGCGGCGGCTCTCCGACCGGACGCACCCAGCGGAAGCACATCGTCCCGAGCTCGTGCCCCGCGGTCTCGATCCAGTTCGGCACGCCGGGATCGCGGTGCGCGACCACGATGCGCACGCTGCCGTCGCCCCGCATCGCGGCCGTCGCGCTGTTCACGTGGATGCGATGCCAGCGATAGTCGAGCGACTCCATCCAGTGGTTGTTCAGCTGGAAGTTCCAGTGATCGCAGGGCGGAGGCGTCGCCTCGATCACGAGCGCCTCGTGCGGCGCGAGCTTCCAGTACGAGTGGTAGTACGCGATGTCGGCGAGCCCGCCGAAGCGGTTCGACATCTCCTGATCGAAGCGCGGCAGCTCGTTGGTGTGCGCCTGGAACATCTTCGCCCACGCCGCGAAGAGCATCGACGCGCCGTTCACCAGCGCGGCCGTGCTCTCGAAGCCCTCGTCGAGCAGCGCCGGCGTCAGCGGCGCAGGCGCGCGATCCCCGCCCACGCGCTCGATGCGCAGCTCGGCGATCGTCTCCTTCGGATCGAGCCGCGACTGCCGCACGATCAGCGTGCCGCTCTCCTTCGTCATCGGCAGCCAGCTCTGTCCCGGCTCGAGGCACGCGGGCCGCTCGCACGCGACGATCACCTCGAGCGTTCCGTCGGGCCTCACTGCCAGCTCGCTGGTGTCGATCGAGCCGGTCGGCGGCATGCCGTTGCCGCGCCCGTAGTGTCCGATCTGGGTCGCGAGCGAGAGGAAGTGCACGGTGCCGCGGGTGCCGGTGATCCGGTACGTGTGCTCGCCCGAGATCGCGGCGTTCAGATACACGTTGTCGGGGTTGTCGGCGCCCATCTTCGCCGTCTCGTGCACCACGCGCTGCAGCACCGGCGCGCGCGGATCGTTGTGCTCGACGAAGGTCTGCAGCGCTGCGCGCGTGATGCGCGACAGATAGCGGAAGCCCTCGGCGCGCGTCAGCGGATCGGTCGGCGCGTCCGGCGCGAGCACGACCTGCCCGGCCCGCTCGAGCGCACGGCAGAGCTCGCTCCACGACGTGCCGTCCATCACTCGCTGCGTGCGTCGCTCGTCATCGGTCGTCATCGCGTCGTCTCGCTCCTCGCCCGAGATCAGATCCGGTGTCCGGTGTTCGCGAGGATCCGCGCGGACGCCTCCCACAGGCGGCGCCCCTTCTCGGGATCGCGCGCCTCGTCGCTGGGCTCCTTGCGCCGGTGCGCGTGCAGGTAGATCCCCGTCTCACCCTCGATCGCGCGGGCCGCCGCGAGATAGACGACGGGCGCCGCCGCCTCGGTGGGGTCCTTGAAGAACGCGCGCATCGTCGCTCCGAGGGCGGGCTTGGCCCATGCCGGCGCCTCGCGCGCGATGTCGGTGTTCACCGCGCCCGGGCACATCGAGGACACCGACACCTCGCCCGCCGTCCGCCGCGCGAGCTCGGCCGCCCACGTCTCGCCGAGCAGCTTCGCGTATCCGTACTCACCGACCGCCTCGCGCATCGTCCACCGCCGGAACGTGCCGAGCCGCGCGAAGTCGATCGGCGGCGCGCTCCGGTGCGCCTCCGACGAGACGAACACGACGCGCGGCATGGTGGCCGGCTCGTCGCTGACGTCGGGATCGTCGTCCTCCTCCGCGCGACTGCGCGCGCTCGCGATGACGCCGCGCTCGAGCAGGCGCCGCACCAGCAGCACGTTCGCGAGGAAGTTCACCTGGAAGCTCTCGTCGAGCCCGTTCCGGGTGCGCCGCGCCTCGCGCGAGACGATCCCC
This sequence comes from Myxococcota bacterium, assembly GCA_030855295.1. Classification (GTDB taxonomy): domain Bacteria; phylum Myxococcota_A; class Polyangia; order Polyangiales; family Sandaracinaceae; genus Sandaracinus. The sequence goes on from JALYRN010000431.1 coordinate 3,902, forward strand.
GCGTTGAGCACCGTCACGTCGAGCGCGATCCCGTCCTCCGCGAGCTCGCTGGTCATGCGCTCGACCGAGTCGAGATCGCCGAGGTCGAGGTTCACCGCCTCGACGGTGCCCGCGCCGCCGGCGCCGCGCCGCACGACGTCCATCACCTCCGGGATGCCGCTGCGGCACGCGAGCAGGACGTGCCCACCGCGCTTCGCGAGCTCGGTCGCGATCGCGAGCCCGAGCCCCCGGTTCGCGCCGGTGACCAGGCACGTGCGGCCGTCGAGCCGATCCTCGGGAGCGAGCTCGAGCGGGCGGACGCGCCCGCGATCTCGGAACCGATCGACGATCCCACCGAGGGTCGCAGCGATCGCACCGTCGTACCGGGGGCGCAGGAGCTCGCGGAGCCGCATGGACGGAAGAGCATACGGGATCGTCGCCGCCCGCGATCCGCGAACGCATGCGCGGAACCTCTCTTCCCCGCCCCGCACGTGCCCCCTACGATGCGCGCCAGATCCCATGTCCGAGCGCTCCCTCGCCCTTCGTGCTGCTCGCCGCGCCCTGCGCAGCGCGCTCTCCGCGCCGCCGTCGCTGCTGCGTCGCATCGTCGGTCCGGCGCCGACCAACGATCGCGGCCATGCCCTCGATCTGCAGGTGCAGGCGCTCCTCCGCGCGATGGTCGATCGCCGCAAGGCCGCCGACGAGGTCGGCGTCGGTCGCATGCGGCGTGACTTCGATCTGCAGGTGCCGCTCGTCGACTTCGCACCGCTGCCGATGCACCGCGTCGAGGATCGCTTCATCCCCGGCGCCGACGGCGCGATCCGCGTGCGCGTGTACGAGCCCGCACCGCGTCGCGATCGGCTGCGCCCGATGTGCCTCTACTTCCACGGCGGCGGCTGGGTCATCGGCGGGCTCGATGGCTACGACGGTCTGTGCCGTCACCTCGCGAAGCACGCCGACTGCGTCGTCGTCTCGGTCGACTACCGACTCGCGCCCGAGCATCGCTTCCCCGCGGCGCCCCGCGACGCGCTCGCGGCGTATCGCTGGGCGCTCGAGCGCGCGTCCGATCTGGGCGCCGATCCCCGGCGCATCGCGGTCGCCGGCGACAGCGCCGGAGGAAACCTCGCCGCCGTCGTCGCGCAGCAGACGCGCGCGCTCGCGACGCCGCCGATCTTCCAGCTGCTCGTGTATCCGGCGACCGATCTCACCCGCTCGATGCCGTCGCATCGCACGTACTCGACGGGGTACCTGCTCGACGAGGCGACCATCCTCTGGTTCCTCGATCAGTACCTCTCGGATCCCGCGCGCGACGTGCACGATCCGCTCGGCTCGCCGATCGCGACGCACGATCTCCGCGGCGTGGCGCCGGCCTACGTGGTGACGGCGGGCTTCGATCCGCTGCGCGACGAGGGCGAGGCGTACGCGCGCAAGCTCGAGGCGGCCGGCGTGCCGACCACGCTGCGCTGCGAGGAGAGCCTGGTGCACGGCTTCGTCTCGATGGGCGGCGTGATCGACGAGGCTCGCCGCGCGGTCGACCGCGGCACGGACGCGCTCGCGCGAGCGCTGGCCGGCGACAGATAGGCGATGGCGCCACGCACGACCGTGGTACCCTGAGTACTCTTCCGGCGCGTCGTCGCGCCTCGGGCAAGAGCTGCTGACCGATGAAGTCTCCCCTCCTCGGCTACAACACGAACGTCCGGCACCACGGCAAGACGTTCCACATCCAGACCGAGGACTCCGGGGTCTCGCACGGTCACATCTTCACGCACCTCTTCGCCGATGGTGGCCGCATCCTCGCGACGAAGAAGACGACGTACGCCCAGTACATCGGCACCGAGCGCTATCCGACGGCCGTGAAGAAGCTGATGCAGGCGCAGCACAAGGCGATGTTCATCGCGCTGCGCGACGGGCTCTTCGACACCGACGAGGCCGCGGGCGCGAAGGAGTTCGCGTCGCGCGAGATCGTGCTCGACGACGACGCCAGCGCCGCGACTCCGTCGGGTGCGAGCGGGTCCGACGGTGCGAGCGGGTCCGACGGTGCGAGCGGGTCCGACGGTGCGAGCCGGCCCGGCGTCGACATCGCGGCGCTCGAGCGCGCCGCCGCCGCGCTCCAGGCGTCGCCCAGCTTCGAGCTGAGCGTGCCTCCGCCCGCAGCGGTCC
>JALYRN010000022.1 GCA_030855295.1 Myxococcota bacterium
TCGCCGAGCCGCAGGGTCGAGCGACGCCCCTCCATCGTCCAGGCGCCGCGGTCGAGGCGCAGCACCTCGGGGATGGTCGCGAGCGCGTCGGTGGTGGCGAGGCGCTCGAGGGAGCGCATCAGCAGGAGGGGCTCCGCGATCCGCAGCACGTCTCGATCGCGGCGGGTCTCGAGCAGCGCGGGGATCCCGTCGGCGACGTCGACGAGATCGTCGGCGCGCCGGCTGCCGGTCGCGCGGCGGATCTCGTGCAGGATCTGCTGGGCATCGTCGGGCAGCGGGCGCGGGCTGCGCAGGGCCAGGAGCCGCGCGCGGATCGCCGGCAGCGCGCTCTCCGGGAGCGCACCCAGCGCCTCGTACGCCGCGAGACGCTCGGCGCCATCGGCGCTGCCGAGCGCGCGCGCGAGCTGGCCGATGTCCTCCGAACGATCCTGGGCCGCGGCGCTCGAGGCGAGCGCCAGCACCGTGAACGCGACAGCGAGGACCCGAGCCGCCAGCGCCCTCGCGCCGACGACGATCGCGCTCCGATCGCGGGCTGGATCGCGCATCACTGCTCGATCTGGAAGCTCGCGAACTCGCCGGTGTAGCTCTTCCATCGGGTGTCGACCTTGTCGACGCGGGCGGTGGAGGGGCCGCGCTGCGCCCACGCGAGGAAGTCCTTCACTTGGTCCTCCTCGCCCTCGGCCACGACCTCGACCGCGCCGTCGGGGCGATTCTTGACCCAACCCGTCAGCCCGAGGCGCTTGGCCTCGCGCACCGACGACGCGCGGAAGTACACCCCCTGTACGCGCCCTCGGACCACGAGGTGGATCCGCTTCTGTGCCATCGTCTCGACCCCTCCTATCCCGGTCCGCGCGGGAAATCCAGATTCTGCGCAGATCGCGCGCCGGGCCCACGCCTTGCGGTCGCGGCCCCGATCCACTACATCTGCCGGCCCCTTTTATCTCCGAAGGGGCGCGAGAGGTATCCCATGAAGGCCGGCATCCACCCGAACTACGAAGCGACGACCGTCACGTGCGCGTGCGGCGCGGCGTATCCGACCCGCTCGACCAAGAGCTCGTTCTCGATCGACGTCTGCAGCGCGTGCCACCCGTTCTACACGGGCAAGCAGCGCATGATGGACACGGCGGGACGCGTCGAGCGCTTCCGCAAGAAGTACGAGAACAAGCCCGCCGCGAACACCGGCAAGAAGGCGCGCGCGGCGAAGAAGGCCGAGAAGGCGGCCGAGAGCGGCGGCGGCACCTCCGAGGCGTGAGGGACGGAGCGGGCGCGCACCTCGCGCCTGGAACCCTTCAGCACTAGAGTCCTGGCGTGACCGCACCCGCCCGCACTCCGCTCTCCTCTGTCGTGTCCTCCTCCGTCGCGCCTTCCTCTGTCGCGAGCCCGAGCACCGCCCGTCCGTACATCGGTGGGCAGGCGGTGATCGAGGGCGTGATGATGAGGGCGCCCGGCGGCGTTGCCGTCGCGGTGCGGCGTCCCGACGGGCACCTCGTCGTGAAGGACGGGCCGCTCCCGGCGGCGCTGCGCAACCCGATCTGGAAGTGGCCGGGGGTGCGCGGCATCGGGATGCTCTACGAGTCGCTGTCGCTGGGATATGGCGCGCTGCAGTTCAGCGCCGACCAGCAGATGCAGGCCCTGGAAGCGAGCGAGGCGGCGAAGGCGGTGAAGCCTGGCATCCCGCCCGCGCTGCTGCCGATCCTGATGTTCCCGGTGCTGCTCGCGACGACGGTGCCCGAGGACGCTCCGAGCGAGCGACCCGCGAGCGACGGCACGGCGGTCGATGCGACCACCCCCAAGAGCGGCAGCGCGCGCGGCGCGATGTTGCTCTCGACCGCGCTCGCGCTCGGTCTTTTCATCGCGCTGCCGCAGCTCCTCGCGACCGGTGCCGGATGGGCGCTCGGCGTCGAGCTCGACCTCGGCGACTGGCGCTTCCACGCGCTGACCGGCGGCTTCAAGCTGCTCGTGCTGACCAGCTATCTCTTCGCGATCTCGCGGATCGACGAGGTGCGGCGCGTGTTCCAGTACCACGGCGCCGAGCACAAGACGATTTTCGCCTACGAGGCGCAGCTGCCGATGAGCGTCGAGAACGTGCGCGCGCAGTCGACGCTGCATCCGCGCTGCGGCACGACCTTCCTGATCACCGTCGTGATCGTGTCGGTGATCCTCGGCTCGATCGCGACGCCGCTGCTCCTGCCGGGGGCCAGCGGGCTGTCCGGTCAGATCGGGACGCTCGCGCTGCGCATCGCGCTGCTGCCCGCCATCGCTGCGATCTCGTACGAGCTGCAGCGGCTGTCGGCGCGCTACTGCACGACCGGCCCGCTGCGCGTGCTGCTGTGGCCGGGGTTCCTCTTCCAGAAGATCACGACCCGGCAGCCCGACGACACGCAGGTCGAGATCGCGATCGCATCGATGCAGAGCGCGTTCTGGCGCCAGCGCGAGGGAGACCGGGCGCCCGAGGGCGATCAGATCCGCACCTTCCCTTCGCTCGAGGGAGCGCTCGCGCACTACGGCGACGGCGCTCCGGCGCGCGCGGCCTGAGCTCCGATGCTGCCGGTCGACAAGCTCGAGTCGCTGAAGATGCGGCACGAGGAGCTCGAGGAGCTCATCTGCCGTCCCGAAGTGATCTCCGACGGCAAACGCTACGCGCAGCTGCGCCGCGAGCACGGCGAGCTCGGCGCGCTGGTCGAGGCGTTCGGCCGCTGGATCCGCACCAAGAAGCAGCTCGAGGAGGATCGCGCGGCGCTCGCGGATCCCGAGCTGCGCGAGATGGCCGAGGAGGAGATCCCCGCGCTCGAGCAGGCGATGGAGGACCTCGAGAAGGAGCTCGAGGTCCTGCTGCTGCCGCGCGATCCGAACGACGCGCGCGACACCATCGTCGAGATCCGGAGCGGCACCGGGGGCGAGGAGGCAGCGCTCTTCGCGGCGGATCTCTTTCGGATGTACGCGCGCTACGCCGAGAAGGCGGGCTGGAGGGTCGAGATCCTCAACACCAGCGAGGCGAGCGCGGGCGGGCTCAAGGAGATCGTCGCGTCGTTCAGCGGCGACCGCGTGTACTCGCGCATGCGCTTCGAGGGCGGCGTGCATCGCGTCCAGCGCGTGCCGGCGACCGAGTCGCAGGGGCGCATCCACACCTCGACCGCGACCGTCGCGGTGCTGCCCGAGGCCGACGAGGTCGAGGTCGAGATCGACGAGAAGGATCTCGAGATCAGCATCGCCGCGAGCGGCGGTCCGGGAGGGCAGGGCGTCAACACGACGAACAGCGCGGTGCAGCTGCTGCACAAGCCGACCGGGCTGATCGTGAAGTGCCAGGACGAGCGCTCGCAGATCAAGAACAAGGCGCGCGCGATGAAGGTCCTTCGCGCGCGCCTGCTGGATCGCGAGCAGGCGGCGCACGACGCGCTGATCGCGGCCGAGCGGCGCGGCATGGTGGGCGGCGGCGAGCGGAGCGAGAAGATCCGCACCTACAACTACCCGCAGAACCGCGTCACCGATCACCGCATCGGGCTCACGCTGCACAAGCTCGATCACGTGATGAACGGCGACGTCGACGAGCTGCTGAACGCACTGCGCGCGAGCCACCAGGCGGCGCTGCTCGAGTCGCAGTCGCGGCGCGACTGATGGGGGACCGGCCGCGCAGGCGCGCGTGCGCTCTCGAGATCGCCGGTAACGTTTCTTCACCGTAACTGCACGTACGGCGGGGTTCACAGCGCACCGGACCTCCTTACGGTGCTCCGTCATGAGCCATCCGGAGTCCCCGCTTCCCCTCCTGCCCTTGCGCCACGGCGTGGTGCTGCCGGGCCGCGTCACGACCATCCCGGTCGGACGCCCCCGCTCGCGCGCGCTCGCCGACGCGCTCCGTCCCGGTGATCACGTGCTGCTCGCCGTGCAGCGCGATGCCACGCAGGAAGATCCCTCGCTCGTCGATCTGCACCCGATCGCGACGCTCGCGCGCGTGAGCGACAAGACAGAGCGCGGCTCGCGAGGCGTGATCCTCGTGGTCGAGCCGACCTCGCGGTGGCGCATCCAGTCGCTGGTGCAGAGCGTTCCGTACTGGACCGCGCGCGCCGAGCCCGCAGAAGAGACGCCGGTCGGCGACGACGCCCCCGTGCTCGCGAAGTCGCTGCGCGATCACCTGCGCGAGCTCGCGCCCAGCGACTCCCAGCTGCACGAGCTGCTGCGCGAGCCCAGCGAGCCGGGCGCGCTCGCCGATCGCGTGACGGCCTGGCTCGACATCGATGACGCGCAGAAGGCCGAGGTGCTCCTCGAGCTCGACGTGAGCCGGCGGCTGCGGCGGGTCGCGACGCTGATCGCGGAGGCGCGCGCGAAGGCAGAGCTGCGCACGAAGATCGACGGCGAGGTCCGTCGCGAGCTCGGCAAGCACCAGAAGGAAGCGATGCTGCGCCAGCAGCTGCGCGCGATCCAGAAGGAGCTCGGCGAGGGCGACGGCGGCAAGGACGATCTGCGGGCGAAGCTCGACGAGCTCGAGCTCCCCGAGGAGGTCCGCGAGGTGGTCGATCGCGAGCTGCGCCGCCTCGACGCGGTCGGCCCGAACCAGGCCGAAGGCAACGTGATCCGCACGTACCTGCAGTGGATCGCGGAGCTGCCGTGGACCGAGCGCACGCCCGCCTCGAGCGACATCGATGCGGTGCAGACGAAGCTCGAGGAGGACCACTACGGCCTCGACGACGTGAAGCGGCGCATCCTCGAGCACATGGCCGTGCTCAAGCTGAGCGGCGCGAGCGGCTCGCTCGGTCAGCGCGGCACGATCCTGTGTCTCGTCGGGCCGCCCGGCGTCGGCAAGACCTCGCTCGCGCAGTCGGTCGCGGCGGCGACGGGGCGTCCGCTCCAGCGCGTGTCGCTCGGCGGCGTGCGCGACGAAGCGGAGATCCGCGGGCATCGCCGCACCTACGTCGGCGCGCTGCCGGGCCGCCTGATCACCGCGATGCGCAAGGCGAAGGTGAAGAACCCCGTCATCGTGCTCGACGAGATCGACAAGATGGGCCGCGGCTGGCAGGGCGATCCCGAGGCCGCGATGCTCGAGGTGCTCGACCCCGAGCAGAACAAGAGCTTCACCGATCACTACATGGAGCTGCCCTTCGATCTCTCGGAGGTGCTCTTCATCGCGACCGCCAACGATCTCTCGACGCTCTCGCCGCCGCTGCGCGACCGCCTCGAGATCATCGAGGTCACCGGCTACACCACCGAAGAGAAGGTGAAGATCGCGGAGCGTCACCTCGTTCCGCAGCAGCTCGGCAAGGCGGGGCTGCCGGCGGGCGCGGTCACCTTCTCCACCGAGATCCTCGAGGCCATCGCGCGCGACTACACGCGCGAGGCGGGCGTGCGGCAGCTCGCGCGCGAGATCCAGAAGGTCGCGCGCGCGGTCGCGCTCGACGTGGCGCGAGCGACCGCGCAGCCCGAGGGCGACGCCGCGCCGATCGAGGTCACGCCCGAGCACCTGAAGAAGAGCCTCGGGCGGCCGCGCTTCCTCTCCGAGCTCGCCGAGCGCGACAACGCCCCGGGGATCGCGGCCGGGCTCGCGTGGACGCCGGTGGGAGGCGACATCCTCTACATCGAGACCACGAAGATGCCGGGGAAGGGCAAGCTCGAGATCACCGGACAGCTCGGCGACGTGATGAAGGAGTCGGCGCGCGCCGCGCTCGCCTATCTCCGCAGTCATGCCGACGAGCACGGCGTCGATCCCGACTTCCTCGAGAAGCACGACCTGCACATCCACGTGCCGGCCGGCGCGATCCCGAAGGACGGGCCGAGCGCGGGCGTCACGATGTTCACCGCGCTCGCGTCGCTCCTCACCGGGCGCCGGGTCCGCAGCGACGTCGCGATGACCGGCGAGGCGACGCTGCGAGGGCGCGTGCTGCCGATCGGCGGCGTGAAGGCGAAGGTGCTCGCCGCGCACCGCGCGGGCTTCAAGCGGGTGATCCTGCCGAAGCTCAACGAGCGCGATCTCGACGAGGTGCCGGAGTCGGCGCGGAACGATCTCGAGCTCGTGTTCGCCGAGGAGATGCGCGAGGTGCTCGCGGCCGCGCTCGAGCCGGATCCGGTCGAGAGCGACCGGCCGGCCACGCCCGGAGCGCCGCGCGGCGAGCCGGGGGCTGGCACCGTCGTGGCCTGAGCAGCGGTCGCGAAAACCTGCCGCAATGACGCAGCTCTTCCGCTCTGAACGCAGTGCTCGCCCCTGCTTCGCCTCGCGCGGAGCAGGGGCGCACTTCCTCGTGGAGCGGCCGAGCCCCATGGACCTCGGGTGGCCGATCCGAAGACGATGGCGGCTCGTCTCCGGGCACCTTCCTTGTTCGGGGAGAAGCCTGGTGGTACGTTGCCTTCCACTCGCGATTCCGAGGCGGTGTCGTCACCGTTTCCCTCGGCTCGCGATGATGCCCGTCGTATGGTCCGCCTGACCGACATCGTCGAGAAGGTCCGGGGCTATCAGCCGCAGGCGGATTTCGATCTCGTCAACCGCGCGTACGTCTTCTCGGCGCAGAAGCACGAGGGGCAGAAGCGGAAGTCGGGCGAGCCCTACTTCACGCACCCCGTCGCGGTCGCCGACATCATCGCGGAGATGAAGCTCGACGGCGCGAGCGTGTGCGCCGCGCTGCTGCACGACGTCGTCGAGGACACCGACGTCTCGCAGAAGCAGATGGAGGAGATGTTCGGCGAGGAGGTCGCGTTCCTCGTCGACGGCGTCACGAAGCTCGGCAAGATCAACTTCACGTGCAGGGAGGACCAGCAGGCGGAGAGCTTCCGCAAGATGCTGGTCGCGATGGCGCGCGACATCCGCGTGCTGCTGGTGAAGCTCGCCGACCGTCTCGACAACATGCGAACCCTCGAGCACATGAAGCCCGAGGCGCAGGAGCGCATCGCGCAGGAGACGCTCGAGATCTACGCGCCGCTCGCGGGGCGGCTCGGCATCAACTGGCTCAAGAGCGAGCTCGAGGATCTCTCCTTCCGCTACGTCCATCCGGAGGTCTGCGCGGACCTCGTGGTGAAGACGAAGAAGGTGTCGCGCGATCAGGAGCGCTACATCAACGACGTCAACAAGCGCCTGCAGAAGATGCTGATCGAGCGCGGCTTCGCGACCGAGTGCTCGGGCCGCATGAAGCACCTCTACTCGATCTACCGGAAGATGCGGCAGAACAGCTGCGAGTTCGAGCAGGTGCACGACGTGCTCGCGTTCCGCGTGCTCGTGGAGAACGTCGCCGACTGCTACGCGTCGCTCGGCGTCATCCACTCGCAGTGGACGCCGATCCCCGGGCGCTTCAAGGACTACATCGCGCTGCCGAAGTCGAACATGTACCAGTCGCTCCACACGACGGTCATCGGCCCGGGGCAGCGCCGCATCGAGGTGCAGATCCGCACCCACGAGATGAACAAGACCGCCGAGAACGGCATCGCGGCGCACTGGAAGTACAAGGACAAGAGCGGCGGTCCGGACGCGAAGGACGCGGCACGCTTCGCGTGGCTGCGTCAGCTGATGGAGTTCCAGCAGGACGTCGCCGATCCCGCCGAGTTCCTCGACTCGGTGAAGGTCGATCTCTTCAGCGACGAGGTCTACGTCTTCACCCCGAAGGGACAGCTCAAGGTCTTCCCGCGCGGCGCGACGCCGATCGACTTCGCGTACTCGGTGCACTCCGAGGTCGGCGACCACTGCGCGGGCGCGCGCGTCAACGGCGCGATCGTCCCGCTGCGCTACGCGCTGCACAACGGCGACACCGTCGAGATCATCACGTCGCCGCAGCAGCATCCGAACAAGGACTGGCTCGACTTCGTGCAGACGGGGCGCGCGCGCAGCCGCGTACGCACGTTCATCCGCTCCGAGGAGCGACGTCGATCGATCAAGCTCGGCAGGGATCTGGTCGAGCGCGCCTTCCACAAGAAGGACATGTCGTTCGCGCGCTTCATGAAGAGCGGCGAGGCCGAGCGGGTCTCCGAGCACTTCAAGGTCGGCACCACGGACGAGCTCTTCGCGTCGGTCGGCTACGGGCGCGTCAGCGCGTCGGACGTCTACGACACCGCGATGCGCGACGAGAAGTCGGTCGACTCGATGCGGCCCTCGTTCATCGAGCGCACGGTCCGCAAGGTCACCGGCAACTCGAGCGCGGGCGGCATCCGCATCGACGACGTCGACGACGTGCTCGTGCGCTTCGCGCAGTGCTGCAACCCGCTGCCGGGCGACAACATCACCGGGTGGATCACGCGGGGGCGCGGCGTGACGGTCCATCGGCGCGGCTGCAACAAGGCGATGGAGCTCGATCCCGAGCGGCGCATCGACGTCGCGTGGAGCGACGCGATCAAGATCGCGCGGCCGGTGGCGCTGCGCGTGACGACCGCGGATCGGCCGGGAATCCTGGCGAACGTGAGCGCGGCGTTCACCGAGGCCGGCGTGAACATCCAGGAGGCGAACTGCCGCGTCGGTCCCGACGGTCAGGCCGTGAACCTGTTCCAGTTCCTGGTCGACGATGCCGCGCGCCTCTCGAACCTGATGCGACGGATCCAGGGCGTCGAGGGCGTGTACGCGGTCGAGCGCGCGTAGCCCCCAGCAGGAGTCAACCGATCTCTAGGGCGCACGCGCGCCTGTGCTGGCTTCGCGCGTCGAGGTGGTGCTTCAGCGGCCGCCGGTGACGAGCACGGAGCGCAGCCTACTTCCTGTAGGTGAGCTAGGTGCTCCCCGTGCTCGGCTCGCTCCGCTCACCTTGCGCGCGGTGTCCGCGCCTAGCGCGCAGTCAGCGGTGGTCGATCAAGCACCACATCGGCGCGCGTCCTCCCACGGTGGACCGCCGGCGTCCTGTCAGATCGACTGCGCCTTGAGCTTCGCCGACACCAGCATGTAGAGCGCGAAGAGCGCGTCGCGGTCGGTGATCACGCTCTCGGGCATCGTCACGAGGCGGCAGAAGCGGAGGTACTCGCGGCCATCGAGGCCGAGCAGCGCGGCCTTCGCCATCGGGCTCTCGTTCGCGAGCGTGCCGGGCAGCGACTCGAGCAAGCGGGCCAGCGCCGCGCCGGCGCGCTCGACGGCGGCGTGGTTGGCGCCCTGGCGGATCGCATCTTCGATCTCGACGATCGGGTGCGTGTCGGCGCCGTCCCAGAGGGGCGTGAACGACAGGCCGAGATCGAGCGACGCGATCGGCGGCGGGAGCGCGCTCGGCGGGTGCGCGATCTCGACGTCGGCGTCGATCTGATCTTCGGTCGGCAGCCGGTGCTCACCGGAGACCTCGGCGACGCGCTGGAGCTCGGCGACGATGCTCTGCACGGGGATGCGCGGCGTGGTGAGCGCGGCCTCGTGCGAGGGCGGCAGATCGCCGACCGGCGTCATGCGCGGTGAGGTCTTCGGGAGCTCGTTCCACAGCGAGCGGATGACGAGCCCGGAGATCTCCTTGAGCGCCTCGAGGATGCCCTCGCCGGTCCTCGCGTTGGTCTCGAACTCGGGCGCGCCGAGCGGGTTCACGTCGCTGCGCAGGACGTCGAGCGGCAGCAGCTCGGGCAGATCGCGCTTGTTGTACTGGACCACGAGTGGGAAGCGCTCGAGGTCCATTCCCATGTCCGCGAGGTTCTCGCGCAGGTTCGCGAACGACTGCAGGTTCGAGTCGCGCGCGGCGCGCTGCGAGTCCGCGACGAACACGACGCCGTCGGCGCCGTTGAGCACCAGGCGTCGTGTCGCCTCGTAGAAGATCTGACCGGGCACCGTGTAGAGCTGGAAGCGCACGCCCATGCCCTGCACCTGCTTCACGTGCAGCGGCAGGAAGTCGAAGAAGATCGTGCGGTCGCCCTCGGTCGCGAGCGTCAGGAGCTGACCGCGACGCTCGGGTCGCACCGCCTCGTAGACGTACTTGAGGGAGGTCGTCTTGCCGGAGAGGCCGGGGCCGAAGTACACGACCTTGGCAGAGACCTCGCGCGCGAGCGGGTTGATCAGCGACACCGGCGCGCGACGTTATCAGATCGTACGCGCGTTCGTGATAGCGTCGATCCCCGCCGATGCTGCAGGGCGATCTCGCGACGATGTCACTCGCCGACCTGCTGCAGTGGGTCGATGCGGCGCGCAGGACCGTCGTGATCGAGATCGCGCGTGAGGGTGGGCTGGGCGCCTGGATGGTCGCCTCCGAGCGTCAGGTGATCTCGGCCTCGATGCCGTTCGCGCGCGGCGTGCTCGCGGGGGACGGCAGCCCGTCCGCGCCGGGGCCGGGGCTCCGCGCGGTGGCGATCGAGGGGATGCTCGATCTCTTCTTCCAGGCCGAGGGCCAGTTCACGCTGCGCGACGGCACCGCGACGAAGGAGCCAGGGATCGCGGTCGAGGTGCAGATCGGGTTCCTCGTGATGGAGGCGCTGCGACAGCTCGACGAGTGGCCGCGCCTCGATGCGACGTACGCCGACGACGGCGCGCGGCTGCGGGCGACCAGCGACCCGGGCGCGGCGGAGCTCTCGGTGGTGCAGGCTGCCATCCAGCGTGCTGCGCTCGAAGGGACGACGCTCGGCGAGCTGCGGCTGGTGCTCGGGCTCTCGCGACACGCGCTGCTGCGGCGCGTCGACGAGCTGCGCGGCATCGGCCTGCTGGAGGTCGAGGGCGCGGTGATCGGCGAGCGCGATCTTCCGTCGCGTCTGATCGAGCAGGCGACGCTGCTGGTGCGCGAGCGGCAGTACGCCGAGGCCGCGCACGTGATGCGGTCGCTCCTCGCGACGGCGCCGGGGGACGTGCGCCTGCGCCGCCTGCTCGAGCAGACCGAGCGGGAGCACGTGGCGGACTGCTACGCGCAGCTCGCACGCGAGGATCTGGTACGGCTGACGCGCGGAGGGCGCGCCGCGATCGCCAGCGCGGACCAGGCGATCGTCGACGCGCTCGCGCAGAAGCCGCGCAGCGTCGCGGCGCTGGTGCTCGTCTCGCCGCTCCGCGAGCTGGAGACGCTGGTGGGGCTGCTGCGTCTGCGCAAGAAGGGCGTCGTCGAGATCGAGCGGGCGACGTGATCGAGGATCCGTGTTTCCTCACGGTTACGACGCACTGCGGCGTGAGGCGCGTCAATGCTTCGAGACGGACCTCGGTTCGGACCCGTGGTAAAGGTCGGTCATGGCGGACATCACGCACACGTCTCCGAGCGGCTTCCCGCCTGCGACGCTGAGCAGCGCTCGGATGCGCCCCGAGCCGCTCCCGGCCGAGCTCCTCCTTCGCATGCACGAGCGCATGGTGGAGGGGCGCGCGCTCGAAGAGCGGCTGATCCGGATGCAACGCGGCGGCGACGGCTACTTCTGGATCGGTGGGCCCGGCGAGGAGGCGTTCAACGTCGCGCTCGGGCTGCAGGTCCACAAGGGCCAGGGCATCGCGCACGACTACCTGCACCTGCACTATCGATCGAGCGCGACGCTGCTCGCGATGGGCAGCGACCCGATCGATGCGCTGCGGCAGATGAAGAACGTCGCGACCGATCCGTACTCGGGCGGTCGCAACTTCTGCGGACACTCGTCGATCCGCGAGTGGAACGTCGCGCCGATCACCTCGCCGATCGAGGTGCAGTACTCGGTCGCGATCGGCACCGCGATCGCGCAGAAGCGCGCCGGCGGCGAGGGCATCACGATCGTGCAGGGCGGCGACGCGGGCACGGCCGAGGGCGACTTCGCGACGTGCCTGGTGTGGGCGAGCCGGCCGGGCTTCGAGCTACCGATGCTGATCATCGTGACCAACAACGGCTGGGGCATCTCCACGCCGCAGCACGAGCAGCACGGCGAGCAGCACGTCGCCGATCGCGGCAAGGCGTTCGGGATGCGGACCGCGACGATCGACGGCAACGATCCCGAGAGCGCGTACCGCGGGATCGAAGAGGCGATGCGGTACGTGCGTCGCGAGCGGAAGCCGTTCCTGCTCGAGGCGTACGTCTCGCGGCTCTACGGGCACTCGAGCTCGAGCGGGTCGAACCTGGTCGACAGCGAGACCGACTGCCTGGCGGAGATCGAGCGGAGGCTCGCCGCGCGCGGGCTCCGGAGCGCCGACGAGAGCGCTGCGATCCGCACCAAGTACGAGGAGCACCTGCTCGAGGCCGCGAAGACCGTCGCGCTCGAGCCGAAGCCGGAGGCGGCGTCGATCTGGGAGCACGTGTTCGCGGAGCGCGATCTCGTCGGCGAGGGCGCCCGGCGGGTCCCCCACGACAACCGCGTCTGGCGCGCGCAGGGATGCACGTTCCCGACCGCGAAGGCGGCCGCCGTTGCGAAGAACGGCGGTCCTCACGGCAACGGCAACGGCAACGGCAACGGCGGAGCGCACTGATCCATGGCGACGATGGTCCAAGCCGTGCGGCTCGCGCTGCACGTCGGTGAGTCGCGGCTCGGCGTCACGGACATCCTCGGCGAGGACGTCGGTCCTCCGCTCGGTGGCGTGTTCACCGGCACGCAGGGGCTGCGCACGACGTGGAACACACCGCTCGACGAGCGCGGCATCGTCGGCGCGGCGATGGGCCTCGCGATGGCGGGGCAGAAGCCGGTCGCCGAGATCCAGTTCTGCGACTACGCGTTCAACACGATCGACCTGCTCAAGCTCGCGGGCAACACGCTCTGGGCGAGCAACGGCGACTGGAACGTGCCCATGGTGCTGATGACGCCGGTCGGCGCGGGCATCCACGGATCGCTCTACCACTCGCACTCGTTCGACGCGCAGGCGACGCGGATCCCCGGCTGGAAGATCGTGATGCCGAGCAACCCGCGCGACGCGTACGGGCTGATGCTCTCGGCGATCGAGGATCCGAACCCCGTGATGGTGCTGCTTCCCAAGGCGCTGATGCGCGTGAAGGCGGCCGGGCCCGAGGAGATGATCCCCGGTGAGCCCGAGGACGCACGGCAGCTCGGCAAGATGATCGACGCGCCGCTCGGCGACCGTGAGGGCTGGGAGCCCGAGTGGCCGGAGACCGCGCTCGACTTCATCCCGATCGGCGTCGCGAAGACGGTGCGGCGCGGGAGCGACGTCACGGTCGTGACCTACGGCCGGATGGTCGGCGTGACGAAGAAGGCATGCGAGACGCTCGCGGCCGAGGGCATCGACGTCGATCTGATCGATCTGCGCTCGCTCCATCCGTACGACTGGGCGGCGATCGCGGAGTCGATCGGGCGCACCGGGCGTGCGGTCTTCGTCAACGAGGACACCGAGATCACCAACTTCGGCGAGCACCTGATCCGTCGCTGCGTCGAGGAGCTCTGGGACTCGCTGCGCTCGCCGCCGCTGCTCGAGGCGGGCAAGCACCTGCCGGGCGTCGGCCTGGCCGACGCGCTCGAGAACGCGTCGGTGCCCGGGCTCGCGTCGGTGATCGAGACGATCCGTCGGTGCGTGAGGCAGCCCGATCGCGGTGCGCGTGCGCGCCCGCAGCGGAAGCTCGCGTTCACGTGGACCGGCGAGGATCCGCGAGGCGTGTTCGACGCCTACGAGCGCGCGTTCCGGCATCGATGAGCGCCGCACCGAGCCCGCACTGCCCCGTCTGCGGCGCGATGCGGCTCGCGCCAGTGAGCTCCGCAGTGATTCGCTGCGAGCAGTGCGGAGCGCTGTTCGATGCGCTCCTCCGGGCGCTGCCGCCGGTGCGTCCCGCGGCGCTGGGCGACGAGGTCCCGACGAGCCCACGGGAGCTCAGAGGCGATGCGGAGCAGACCTGGATCCAGCTCGATCCCGACGATGCCGTGCCGCCCGACGACATGGCGACCGATCCGCGCGCGCCGGCGGTCGCGCCCGCCGCGCCGCCGTCGTTCGCGCAGCCGTCGGTCACACAGCCGTCGTTCGCACAGCCTCCGCCCGCCGCGCCCGCGAGCCCGTTCGCGCCGCCTCCGACCCAGGAGGCGCTCGCTCGCGCGACCCAGAGCCGCAAGTGGACGCGCGCGGTCGGCGACGGCGGACCGCCTCCGGGGCTCGACACGCTCGTGCTGATCCTCGCCGGGATCAACATCCTGTCGATCGGCCTCTGGGCGCGCTCGAGCGCGCCGATCGGTGGCTGCTACCTCGTGCCGCTGACGGGCTCGCTCGTGGTCGTCTACTTCTTCTGGCAGGGAAGGAACTGGGCGCGGTTCCTCCTGATGCTCGGCTCGCTCGTCGAGATCGTGGTGGTCGGCCTCGCGTTCGCGCTGGTGAGGCGCGCGATGACGGGCCCCGAGCTGCTCTCGGGCGCCGCCAAGCTCGCGCTCGACGTCTATTTTCTCTACTTCTGCATGCGTCCCGACGTCGCGGCGTTCTTCGAGAAGCGCTCGGGCCGCGTCGGTCGCTGACGGGGGACGAGCGGCTCGATCGGGCCCTATGTGACCGGATCGGACGAGCTCTTCTCTTCCGAGAACAGGTGGACCGATGAGCATCCGTGTCACGACGACTGCTGCCGAGCGCATCGACGTGCTGCTGCAGCACGCGCGCAAGTTCTACGAGCTGGATCAGGTCGGCGAGGCGATCGCGCGCACCCGACACGCGCTCTCGCAGTGCGACAAGGAGCTGCGCGGGGCCGCCGACGAGGGGACCGCGCGCGAGATCCAGACGCGCCGCGCGTACGCGCTGTGGATGCTCGAGCGACTCGGCGGCAAGCCGTTCCCGTCCAATCAGCACGCGACGATCTGAGCGCGCGGGTGAACGCAGGGTTTGCGATCGAGGAGCATCCGCGTCATTTCCCTCCCGGACTTCTCGCCGATGCGGTCTCGACCAGCACGTCGCGCGCTCGTCGCGCTCACGCTCTGCGTGCTCGTTGCGGGCGTCGCTCGTGATGGAGGCGCGCCGCGCGCGCACGCGCAGTTCGAGGCCGCGGTCCACATCGCGACGGGCTTCATCCCGGATCCCGCGGTGCTCGAGGGCCGCGCCAGCGGCGTGCGCTCCGCGGCCGAGCTCTCGGACCAGTGCAGCGGGTTCATCGGCACCGCGGCGAACCACGTGCTCGCGCTCGACACGCGCTTCGGGTACCTGCGCCTCTTCGCGACGTCGGAGGTCGACCTCGTGCTCGCGGTGCGCACTGCCGACGGCGAGTGGATGTGCAGCGACGATCGGTTCGGCACCCATCCCTCGGTCGAGGGGCTGTTCCAGCGCGGACGAGTCGAGGTGTGGGTGGGAACCAGCGCGACCGGCGCGAGCAGCGACTACGCGCTGCGCATCACCGAGACGCGCAGCATCCGCCCGGGGGTCGGGACCGAGATCATCCCGGGCGAGTCGTCGACGCTCGCGCGCGATCTCGGGCTCGAGGTGGAGGCGACCGAGGGGCTCTTCACGCCGATCCGCCTGCGCCGCGGGTTCCTTCCGGACCCGCGCTTCCTCGAGGGCGTCGCGGGCGGAACGATCGACGCGGGCGCGCTGGGCGGCAGCTGCCGCGGCTACATCACGCCGCGTCCGACGCACGTCATGACGCTGCGCTCGCCGTTCGACTTCCTGCAGCTCTATCTCGAGCTCGACGCCGAGCAGGATCGAGAGCTCACGCTGATCGTGCTCACCCCGGAGAACCGCTTCCTGTGCGACGTCGGGACCCGCGAGGTGCCCGACGTGTCGGCGGATGCGTGGCCGGAGGGCGTCTACCGGGTGTGGATCGGAACGCGGAGCGAGGACGCGACGCGACGGCACCGACTGGGGATCTCGGAGATCCGCCGCGCGCGCTGAAGCGTCGAGGCTCCGCTCGACGACGAACGCGCGCGAGATCACACGGCGCGCGAGATCACACGCGCGCGAATCACTTGGCGCGATAGACGATCATGCCGTGCGTCAGGTCGTACGGGCTCAGCGCGACCGTGACGCGATCCCCGAGGATCACGCGGATGCGGTACTTGCGCATGCGACCGCAGAGCTGTGCGCGCACGACCGCGCCTGCGTCGGTCTGGATCTCGAACTGTCCGCCCGCGAACACGTTCGCGATCACGCCGTCGAGCTTGACGTGATCGTCACGATCGTTGTCTTCGTCCGCGTATTCTCTGCGCCGTCGTCTTGCCACGAATGAGTTCCTTCGGTTCGGGCCCGCTCGCTCCGCACGCACCTCGCGCGCGGCCAGGCCCAGCCAGGCGCGCCTATATAGTGATTCCGCGGCGTCGCCGCAACGGCACGCGCCTTGATTGTCAGGCGCGATGCCTGCCGTCGCCGGGCTCGAGAACCTCGCAGATCCCCGCGGGATCATTGGTGATCAGCCCATCGATACCGGCCTCGGCGAGGGCCCGCGCCCGTCCCGGGGCATCGACGGTCCAGGCGTTCACGAAGAGCCCGCGGGCGTGCCAGCGCGCGATCGCGCCCGGCGAGCAGAGCGTGTGGTGCGGGTGCAGGCCCTCGGGCGAGACCGCGCGCCGCAGCAGGGCGGCCCGCATCGGGCCCGTGTGCTCGGCGTCGAAGAGGAACGCGCGCGGCACCGCGGCGCGGAGCGCGCGCAGGCCGATCAGGATCTCGGGGCGGAACGACGAGACGAAGATCGCGTCGCGCTCGCGCTCGTGGCGACGCGCGAGCAGGCGCGCGACCGCGCGGGTGAGCGCGCCTCGATCCGGCACGTCGCCCTTGAGCTCGACGTTGACGCGCGCGCCGCGCGGCAGCGTGAGGTCGAGGGTGTCGTCGAGGGTCGGGACGACGTCGCCGCCGACGTCGATCGTGCGCAGGGTCGCGGCGTCGAGCGCGGCGATGCGATCGGGGCGGCCCGCCACGCGGGCGAGATCGACGTCGTGGACGACCACCACGACGCCGTCGCGGCTGAGCCGGACGTCGAGCTCGATTCCGTCGGCGCCCTCGTCGAGCGCGAGCGCGAACGCCTTCAGCGTGTTCTCCGGCGCGCGCGCCGACGCGCCGCGGTGGCCGTAGACGAAGGGGCGCCTGCCCGGTGCGCGCCGCATGGGGCGGGAGCGTAGCTGAAAAGCAGGCCTGGGAAGGCAGGGCGGGCGGCGCTAGAGATGCGTCCGATGAGCTCCTCCTTCGAGGTGATCGGCGGCGAGCCCGCGCTCCGCGCGATCGTGCGCGACTTCGTCGGGAAGATGACGAGCGATCCGATGATCGGCTTCTTCTTCGAGAAGGTCGATCGCGCGCGGCTCGAGGAGAAGGAGTACGAGCACGCGGCCGCGCACCTCGGCGCGGACGTGACGTACACCGGCAAGCCGCTGCGCGCGGCGCACGGGCCACATCGGATCTTCGGTGGGCAGTTCGCGCGCCGGAAGGAGATCCTGCGGCAGGTGCTGGTCGCGCACGGCGTGCCCGAGGACGTGCGGCAGGGCTGGCTCGATCACGTCGAGTCGCTGCGCGGCGAGATCACCACCGATCCCGGCAGCCAGTGCCGATGAGCAGCCAGTGCCGATGAGCGCGCCCGCGCAGATCGTCGTGCGCGATCTGCGCAAGGAGTTCCGCGTGCACCAGCGCGCGGCGGGCGTGTGGGCCGCGGCGCGCTCGCTCTTCCGCCGTCCGACGATCACGGTGAAGGCGGTCGACGGCGTGTCGTTCGAGATCGCGCGCGGCGAGCGCGTCGGGTTCCTGGGGCCGAACGGCGCGGGCAAGACGACGACGCTGAAGATGTGCGCGGGCCTGCTGCATCCGACGAGCGGCGAGGTGCAGGTCGACGGGCACGTGCCGCAGCGGCGCGAGGTGCCCTTCCTCGAGAAGGTCACGCTGGTGATGGGGCAGAAGCAGCAGCTGCTGTGGGACCTGCCGCCGAGCGAGACGTTCGAGCTGAACCGCGCCGTCTACGAGGTGCCGCGCGCGCGCTTCGAGAAGACCGTGCGCGAGCTGAGCGAGCTGCTCGAGCTGGGCGATCTCGTCAAGAAGCCGACGCGCGAGCTCTCGCTCGGCGAGCGCATGAAGTGCGAGCTGATCGCGGCGCTGATCCACGAGCCGAAGGTGCTCTTCCTCGACGAGCCGACGATCGGCCTCGACGTCGCGATGCAGGTCGCGGTGCGCGGCTTCGTGCGCCGCTACAACGAGGAGCACGGCGCGACGCTGATCCTGACGAGCCACTACATGGACGACGTCGCCGCGCTCTGTCCGCGCGTGATGGTCATCGACAAGGGCGTGCTCAGCTACGACGGCGCGCTCGACGAGCTGGTGCGGCGCATCCGTCCCGAGAAGCGCATGGTGCTGCGGTTCTCGCGGGAGATCGCGCGCGCCGATCTCGAGGCGCTCGGCACGGTGGTCGAGAGCGGCGCCGGGCGCGCGGTGATCGACGTGCCGCAGCAGGAGCTCGGGGTGCGCGTCTCGCGCGCGCTCGAGACGCTGCCGGTCGTCGACCTCGAGGTGACGAGCGCGCCGCTCGAGGAGGTGATGAGCGAGCTCTTCGCGCGCACGCGCCAGGAGCGCGCGAGCGCGGCGGCGAAGGACGCGGGAACGACGCCGTGAGACGCACGCTGCGCGCGATGCCGACGTTGTTCCGCGTCGGGCTCGCGGAGTCGATGGCCTATCGCGCCGAGCTCCTGATCTGGGTGCTGACGACGACGATGCCGCTGGTGATGCTGCCGCTGTGGATGGCGGTCGCGGAGACCGGGCCGGTGCAGGGGTTCACCGGCGAGGACTTCGTCGCGTACTTCCTGGCGACGTTCTGCGTGCGCCAGGTCACGAGCGCGTGGGCGAGCTGGACGATCAACTACGAGGTGAAGAGCGGCACGCTCGCGCTGCGGCTGATGCGGCCGATCCATCCCTTCTGGGCGTACGCGGTCGAGAACCTCGCGGCGATCCCGCTGCGGCTCGCGGTCGCCGGGCCGTTCGCGATCGGCGCGCTGATGATCACGTCGGGCGACCGGATCACGAGCGACCCCGCGATGCTCGCGATCTTCGTCGTCGCACTGATCGGTGCGTGGGCGATCACGTTCCTCGCGCACGTCGCGGTGGGGACCCTGAGCATGTGGACGCAGAGCAGCATCAAGATCATGGACGTGTGGACCGCGGGGTTCTTCGTGCTGAGCGGGTACCTCGTGCCGATCGCGCTCTTCCCCGAGGCGGTGCGCTGGCTGCCGGACTGGCTGCCGTTCCGCTACCAGCTCGGCTTCCCGGTCGAGGTGCTGACGCGCGGGCTCGCGATCGACGAGGCGCTGTCGATGCTCGCGCGGCAGTGGGCCTTCGTCGCCGGTCTCGGCGTGCTGTGCGTCGTGCTCTGGAAGAAGGGGCTCGCGCGGTTCCAGGCGTACGGCGGGTGAGAGCGGGAATGGCTCATTGGTCGACACGCCTGCGAGGTCTCGGTGGGGCGCGGGCCGTGGGTCCTCGGCTCCCTGGGGCGCGGCGGGGTGCCGCCGGAGCTCGGGGTGGCTTCGGCGAGCGGCGCGTCGCGCGGAGCGCTCGCTTCGCGCGCGTCCGCCCGACCTTCGCGTGATCGGTGAAAGCCTCGTACTGCCCCGCCGCGCGAGGTCGCCGAGGACCCACGGCCCGCGCCTGCTGACCGCGGTGAGTCACGAGCGAGCGGCCGGATTGCTGCCGGTTGGTCGGGTGGTGGCTGGCGATCGACCGAGCCTCGAGGCTCGGTCGATACGCGCCGAGCAGCGCGCGCGCTCCGCGCGCCCGAC
>JALYRN010000432.1 GCA_030855295.1 Myxococcota bacterium
ATCGACTCGCGGCGGGTCGACTCGAGGCGGGCGCGCCGTAGCAGCGCGCCTCCGAGCAGCTCCGCGCGTCAGCCCGCGGCGCAGCGCGCGAAGCTCGACTCGAGCTCCTCGCGCTCGAGGCCGAAGCCGACCAGCACGATGCGGCTCGCGCGCACAGCGTCGGCCCAGGGCGCGCCGAAGGTCACCTCTACCTGGTCGGCGACGCCCTGCAGGATCATGCGCTCGTCGAGCCCCGCCACCGCGAGGATGCCCTTCATGCGCAGGAGGCGGCCCTCGAAGCGCGCGAGCTGCGACTCGACCCAGTCAGCGAAGCGATCGTCGTCGATCTCGCCCTCGAGCATCAGCGAGATCGACTCGATCGCGGGAGCATGCGCGACCTCGCGCGGGAGCACGATGAAGCGCGGCGCTCCGAGGTCATCGGCGCGCCTCGCGAGCAGCGCGTCGAGCGACGCCCCGGCGGGATCGCGCAGCTCGCCGCGCGAGGCGGTCGCGATCACCGCCGTTCCGTTGCGGGATGCGAGCGCTGCGCGCGCGTCGGTCAGCATCGCCGGATCGCACTCGTCCGCGCGCGAGAGCACGAGCACGTCCGCGTAGCCGACCTGCTCGGCTGCGAGCTCGTTCTGGCCCAGACGCGCGACGCTCCTCGGATCGACCACCGTGATCACCCCGTCGAGGCGCAGCGCGTCCGCCGCGGGGCCTCGTGCGATCGCGCGCAGCACACCGGCCGGCGACGCCGCGCCCGAGGTCTCGATGAAGATCCGCCGCGGCGCCGGCGCGCGCGCTGCGAGGTCGGCGAGCGCGCGCATCAGGTCGGCGTTGGTCGCGCAGCAGAGGCATCCGCCGGTGATCTCGACCAGCGTGCGCACGCGCGCCGCGAGCAGCTCGCCGTCGATGCCGATCGCGCCGATCTCGTTGACGATCACCGCGACCTCGCCGCGCGCGTGCTCGCCGAGCCAGCGGTTGAGGAGCGTCGTCTTGCCAGCCCCGAGGAATCCGGTGACGACGGTGACGGCGATCGCGGTCTCGGCTCGTTCGCTCACTGGAGAACGCTCATAGCCTCTCTAAACGGCAGTCGGCTCGCCGCTCCGGTCGCTTCGCCCGCGCGCTCGCGGGCGCTCCGCGATCCGACACAGTCGCGCGCCGCGCGCGCTGCTCGCCGCGATCGTCCGAGCCGCGTCGCGGCTCGGTCGATCGCCATCCACCACCCCACCCATCGGCAGCAATCCGGCCGCCCGCTCGTGAAGCGCGGCGTTCTGCAGGCGCGGGCCGTGGGTCCTCCGCGACCACGCGCGTCGGGGCGAGACGAGGCCTTCAGCGTCGCCGCGTAGGTCGAGTGGACGCACGCGGAGCGGGCGATCCGATCGACACCCCGCGTCCCGACGCCTCACCGACCACGACCGGCAGCCCGACGCGCTTCTGCGGAGCGGAGGACCCACGGCCCGCGCCCACCGGAGCGCTGCCGGTCGCCCCTTCCTGAGTCGATCCAATCGATCGCCGCTCTCACTCGACGACGAGCGAGCCCTCGTACATGTCCATGCCGCAGGTGAAGCGCAGGCTACCCGAGGCGGGCATCGTCAGATCGACCGCGACCGCCTCGTTCAGCGGAAGGTCGCGCCGGATGTCGAGCGCGGGGATCGCGAGCTGCTGTCCGCAGCCTTCGTCACTGGTGCGCGTGAACACGACGCGCACCGGCGCGCCCGCGGGCGCGCTCGCCTGCGCGGGGTGGTAGCCCTCCGCGTCGACGGTGATCGCGATCTCCGGGCGGCCGTCGGACGGCGGCGCGCTCGATCCCTCGGAGCCGCACGCAGACATCACGAAGCTGACGAGGAGGACGGCGAAGACACGATCACGCATGGGGATCTCCTGTGAGTGAAAGGGGAACAGGGCCAGGGAGCATGGCGACCGCGCGCCGCCGTGCCCAGACATACACCAGCGAGCCGAGCGCGAGCGCCGCGCCGCCGGCGACGTGCGCCGCCATCAGCGCGGGCTCGTGCCCGTCGACATAGAGCCGCAGCGCGAGCGAGCCGATCAGGATCGCACCGCCGGCGCGCACGATCGTGACCAGATGCAGCAGCTCGGCGCGCAGCGCCGGCGCGTGCTCCGCCAGGCGCCGGTGAAGCAGCTGCTCGTAGCGCCAGTACGTGTAGATCACCGGGATGATCTCGAGCGTCAGGAACGCGCTCGTCACCAGCCCGCCGATCATCGGGGCCGCGATGCGCCGCATCACGTCGGCGCCCGAGCCGGTCGCCCAGAGCAGCGGCACGAGGCCGATCAGCATCGTGCCGACCGTCATCAGCTTCGGCCGCACCCGCCGGATCGTGCCCTCGGCGTGCGCCTCGACGATGTCGGCGAGGGAGTCGATCTTCCCCTCGCGCAGGCGCTTCTCGTAGGCCTGATCGATGTAGACGATCATCACGACGCCGGTCTGCGCAGCCAGCCCGATCAGCGCGATCACGCCGACCCACACCGCGGTCGACACGTGATAGCCGAGCAGGAAGATCGCCCACACGCTGCCGACCAGCGCGAAGGGCACCGAGAGCAATACGATCATCACCTCGGTGCCGTTCTTGAACTGCAGGAAGAGCAGCACGATCACCGCGAGCAGCGCGAGCGGGATCAGGATCTTCATGCGCGCCTCGGTCTCGAGCAGCAGCTCGTACTGTCCGGTCCAGCGCAGGTGGCCGCCCTCGGGCAGACGCACCCCGCCGCCGGCGATCGCCGCCGCGACCGCGTCGCGCGCGTCCTCGACGTAGCTGCCGAGATCGCGATCCTCGTCGACGTCGACGTAGACGTAGCCGACCAGCATCCCGCTCTCGTCGCGCACCATCGGCGGTCCCGCCGCGATGCGCACCTCCGCGACCTCGCGCAGCGCGACGTGATCGATCGCGCCGCCCGCGCCGCGCATCGGCACCAGCGCCTCCTCGATCGACTCGACGCTGCTCCGGAACTCCTCGGCGTAGCGCACGTTGATGCCGAACCGAGAGCGACCCTCGATCGTCGTCGTGATCGTCTCGCCCCCGAGCGCGCTCTCGATCACGTCGTTCACGTCGCCGACCAAGAGCCCGTAGCGCGCGAGCGCGCGCCGATCCGGGATCACGTCGACGTAGGTGCCTCCTGCCTGTCGCTCGAAGAGCACGCTGCGCGTCCCCGGCACACCGCTGACGACGCGCTCGACCGCGACGCCTGCGCGCTCGATCTCCGCGAGATCACGCCCGTAGATCTTGATGCCGACCGGCGTGCGGATGCCGGTCGCGAGCATGTCGACGCGGTTGCGGATCGGCTGCGTGAACGCGTTCGTCCAGCCGACCACGCGCACCCGCTGGTTCATCTCCTCGACCAGCTCCTCACGCGTGATCGTTCGGAATTCCGGCCAGAGCGTGGTGAGCACGGGGCGCGTCCAGGAGGGCGCCCAGCCGTGGTACCAGCGCCGCTCGTACTGCGTGCGCCACTCCTCGCGCGGACGCAGCTGCACGATCGTCTCCGCCATCGAGAGCGGCGCGGGATCGGTCGGCGTGTCGGCGCGCCCGACCTTGCCGAGCACCGCCTCGACCTCGGGGAACTCCGCGAGCAGCGCGTCCTGGATCTGCATCTGCCGGCGCGCTTCCTCGATCGAGATGCCGGGGAACGTGGTCGGCATGTAGAGGATGTCGCCCTCGTCGAGCGGCGGCATGAACTCGCTGCCCAGACGCGGCAGCAGCGGCACCGCCGAGAGCACGGCGAAGAGGCCGATCAGGATCGTGGTGCGCGGGCTCTCCAGGGCCACGTGGACGAAGGGCTCGTAGACGCGCCGCACCAGACGCGAGACGGGGTGCTGTTCTTCGGGGCGGATCTTCCCGCGGATCAGCAGATCGCGGAGCGCCGGCGCGACCGTGATCGACAGGAGCGCGGCCGAGAGCATCACGCACGTCTTGGTGAACGCGAGCGGCCGGAACAGGCGCCCCGCCTGCCCGGTGAGCCCGAACACGGGAATGAACGAGACCGCGATGATCAGCAGCGAGAAGAAGATCGCGGGCGTCACCTCGCGCGCCGCCTCGGCGAGCAGCTTCTGTCGCGCCGCGGGCGAGAGATCGGCGGGCGCGTGCTCGAGCTTCTTGTGCGCCGCCTCGACCATCACGATCTCGGCGTCGACGGTCGCGCCGATCGCGATCGCGATGCCGCCCAGCGACATGATCGTCGCGGGCACGCCGAAGAGCGCCATCGGGATGAACGCGACCAGCACCGCGAGCGGCAGCGCGATGATCGGCAGCAGCGCCGAGCGCAGATGCAGCAGGAACAGCAGCACGACGAGCGCGACGACGATCATCTCCTCGGTCAGCGCGTGCCGGAGCGTGTCGATCGAGCGCTCGATCAGCCCCGAGCGGTCGTAGATCGCGCGGATCTCCACGCCCTCCGGCAGCGAGGGCGCGATCTCCGCGATGCGCTCCTCGACGCGGCGGATCACGTCGAGCGCGTTCTCGCCGTAGCGCATCACGACGATCCCGGAGACGACCTCGCCCTCGCCGTTCCAGTCGGCGGCGCCGCGACGCAGCTCGCCGCCCATCCGCACGCCGCCGAGATCGCCGATCAGCAGCGGCGTCCCCGATGCCGACGTGCGGACGACGATCGCCTCGAGGTCCTCCGCCGAACCGACGTAGCCGCGCCCCCGCACGAAGTACTCGCGCTCGGACATCTCGATCAGGCGGCCGCCGACGTCCTCGTTGCTCCGCCGGATCGCGTCGGCGACCTCGGCGAGCGCGACGCCGTGCTGGCGCAGGCGCGCGGGATCGAGCGTGACCTGGTACTGCGGCGAGAAGCCGCCGACGGTCGCGACCTCCGAGACGCCCGGCACGCTCGCGAGCGCGTAGCGGATCGAGTAGTCGTGCAGCGTGCGCAGCGCGCCGAGGTCCTGCGTGCCCGAGGTGTCGAGCAGCGCGTACTGGTAGATCCACCCGATGCCGCTGGCGTCGGGACCGAGCTGCGGCGCGACGCCCTCGGGCAGGCGCGAGGTCGCGCTGCTGAGGTACTCGAGGACGCGCGAGCGCGCCCAGTACGGGTCCGTGCCCTCCTCGAAGACGACGTACACGAAGCTCATCCCGAACATGCTCTGGCCGCGCACCTCGACGACGCGCGGCGCGCCGAGCAGCGCGGTCACGATCGGGTACGTGACCTGATCCTCGATCAGCGTCGGCGAGCGTCCCTCCCACTCGGTGAAGACGATCACCTGCGGGTCCGAGAGGTCCGGGATCGCGTCGAGCTCGAGCCGCTGCATCGAGACCCAGCCCGCCAGCCCGAGCGCGAGTCCCGCGAGCAGCACGAGGCCGCGGTACTCCGCGCTCTTCTCGATGATCCAGGTGATCACGGCGCGTCCTCGGCGGCGGGCGCGGGCGTGGTCGCGGGTGTCGTCGCAGGGGCCAGCGCCGACTGCAGCCGGCTCTCGGAGTCGAGCACGAACGCGCCGCGCACGACGACGAGCTCGCCCGCCTCGAGCCCGCCGAGGATCACCCGCGAGTCGCCGCGCAGCGGTCCGACCTCGACCGCGCGCGGCTCGAAGAGCCCGCCGGGCCGCGCGACGTACACGTAGCGACGCGTGCCGGTGTCGATCACCGCATCGCGCGGCACCACCAGCGCGTCGCGCGCCGTCCCTGCGATCACGACGTCGCCGATCTGTCCGGGCCGCAGCGCGAGCTCCGGGTTCCTCGCCAGGAAGCGCACCCGCGCCGTCCGCGCGTCGCCCTCGACGCGAGGCTCGACCAGCTCGAGCTCGAGCGGGATCTCCTCGCCTCCGTCGCGCGGCACGAAGCGCGCCTCGACGTCCTCTCGCGCGAGCTCGATCTCGCCGCCGAACACCGACGCGACCGCGCGCACCCGCGACAGATCGGTGATCTCGTAGAGCAGCGTGCTCGGCGTGACGTACGCGCCGAGCGCGGTCTCGAAGCGCGTCACGTGCCCCGACGCCGGCGCCCGCAGCGGGACCGTGCGCGGAGCGCGCTCGCCCTCGAGCAGCCGATCGACATCGCCGGGCGCGACCCCGAGCAGCACCAGGC